>JAYTXG010000394.1:0-1636 GCA_043743375.1 Sphingobacteriia bacterium | reverse complement strand
AATGATAATTCATGTAACTGACTTTCATATTGCATATTTAATCCATCCGATTTGCCTGCAATTTCCGTATATCTATTAATCACTGCAGGAATAAATTGCGCAAGGAAATTTATCCTACATAAATAAATTATTTCGCCAGATTTTATGAGCTGATCATTAAATATTTGAAGTAATGTTTGGTCAACTGTTTTATTTTCTGCTTGCTTTAAAAAACTATTTCTTTGTTGTAAAACCCTTGTGTAAATAATTAATTGATTCAAATAATTTCGATCGGTTTGTGATAAAATATTATCAATTATTTTTCTTCTAGCTTCACCACTACCGGTAATTAATTCAACATCATCTGGAGCTACCATTACACATGGGTATTTACCTATATGCTCCGACATTTTTTTGTACATCTCTTCATTTACCAATAATTCCTTGCGATTATTTTCTCTTATTATGCAGGTAATATTGGTTGGTTCATTGTTTAATGTATAATTTCCAGATAATCGCATGCCAATATCTCCGTGCTTTACATTTTGAGCATCATTTCTAGAAAAATAACTCCTAGAAAATCCAAGGTAATAAATGGCATCTAATAAATTAGTTTTCCCTGCTCCATTTATTCCACAAATACCTATTATTCGTTCATTAAATACCCATTTTTGTTGTTGGTAATTCCTAAATTGTACTAGTTCTAGTTCTTGTAAACGCAGCATTATGCGCAAAGTAATAAAGAACCAGTTGAATAAAACCGCTTTGGTTTGAAAGAAAGCCATTATTTTTAATAAAATTTACCACTTGAAGACTATTTTATCTGATCAGCAAGTTGCACTTACCGTAAAGCGGCTTGCTCACCAGATTTTGGAGAATAATAAAAATCTTGCTAATGCCGTGATTATTGGGCTACAACCAAGGGGAATTTTTTTGAGCGATAGGATAGTGGCAGAACTAAAAAATCTGCTTCCTAATGAAAAAATTCATTACGGCAAACTCGACATTACATTTTATAGAGATGATGTGCGTAAAACACTTCACATAGCAAATTCAACGGATATTCCATTTAGTATTGAAGGGAAAACGGTTGTTTTGATAGACGATGTGTTGTATACTGGTAGAACAATTCGCGCGGCGCTTGATGCACTACTCGATTTTGGCAGGCCTTCAAAGGTTTCTTTGTGCGTATTGATAGATCGTAGGTTTAGCAGGGAACTTCCCATTCAACCCGATTATTCTGGTAAAGCAATTGATACAATTGTGTCGGATCGGGTAAAAGTTAATTGGAGCGAAACAGCCGAAAAAGACGAAGTGGTACTTGTTTAATAATTATTAATTAGCTTTGACTTTTAATGAAACTATCTACCAAACACTTACTTGGTATTAAAGACCTTACAAAGGAGGATATTCAACTTATTTTATCTACTGCAGAACAGTTTAAAGAAGTTTTACAAAGGCCGGTTAAAAAAGTACCATCTCTTAGAGATATTACAATCGTTAATTTGTTTTATGAAAATTCTACAAGAACCAGAATGTCTTTTGAGTTAGCCGAAAAGCGGCTTTCTGCCGATGTACTCAACTTTGCTGCAAGTAGTTCTTCGGCAGCAAAAGGCGAAACATTGTTAGATACTGTGAACAATATTTTAAGAATGAA
>JAYTXG010000393.1:0-8305 GCA_043743375.1 Sphingobacteriia bacterium | reverse complement strand
AATTTGCTCTATTCTATTTACAGTAAAGTCTGTTTTACCTGTTTCAATTTGGCTTAATAAATATATGATTAATGATAATCAGTCTAACCAACATACTGTTCACAATGACTTTCCAATGATATCGATATGGCTATAACAAACGGGTATTCTGCAAGTAATTCAGCAATGATTAATAAAATTGACGAGCAAGAGGCTAGGGTTTTAAATGATCAGTCAATTAGTTATGATGATAAAAAATATATTTTAAGTTAATAGTAATTATAATATCAACTGAATTTTTTATATTCAGTGTATGAATTCAACCTCAATCATTTCTTCTAAAAGAATTCGCGCTCAACTCAAGTACGATTTAATAGGAAAAGATTCTTACCGAGGCGTTACATTGAGCTATGCTTATTTAGCCAACCAAACTGGGCATTTTGCATTGGCTTTTGCTCCGGCTGCAGGAATTTATTTAATTCTCACTCATTGTTGGCCTTATTTAAAATATCCTGGGTTATGGGCTGGTATCGGCATGTTTGTAGTATGGATTTGTTTTGAACTCTATAATGTTAGCGAACAATTTAAAGAGGGAACGGGTAGTGATGGTAAATATGTTTTTAACCCCGATAATAAAAACATTATCGAAGATACCGCCATTGATGTGGGGTATTTTACTTTTGGTGGATTTTGTTTTGCTGCAGGTAGTACAACTGAAATTGCATGGCTAGGGATATTACCTATTGCACTACTGATATATATTTTACATAGAAGTAGATCTTGGTATATAACCAAAATTTGTCAGCAAACTGCTGGTTATCCTTATCAATTAAGATTGAGTCAGTGGAATCATCCAATTTCCGATTCCAATAAAGAAACGGTTTTGCAATTTCTTCAATCCAATAGTGAAGGGCAACACTTCTTATTAACTGGCCCTGCCAATAGTGGTAAAACCCCTTTAGCCGTTGCAATTGCCAACGAAAAATCTATACTACGAAATCGATGTTTATATACTACTGGTTCAAAACTCTTGACACTTTTATACGAAAGTGATGAAGCAATTTTAAAGGAAGATCCTTATGCTTTGTGTACCTGGCGTACTGCTGATTGTTTGGTAATAGATGATATTAATCCCGGTGATCCTATTCGCAACGAAATCATTACAACTGATTTATTTGCCCAGCATTTAAATGCATTGTCCGTAAATGCAGCTTCCATTAAAAATGGCGATATTATTTGGGTACTAGGAAATGATGCCGAAGCAGATTTACAAAATAATTGGAAAGAATTTTTGCAAACAATTGGAGTTGCACTTGAAAATATACATCTTGTTCAGCTCGGTAATTAATTTACTAAAACTATTAAGGCAAAATAAAATTTTCGTAAGCAAAACCAATTAGGTGAGGTAAGCTATTTACATTAAATCTTTTGTATAGTGGCAATATTCTTTTTTCTACTCCAGATTTACTCAAATCTAGTAATGAGGCAATTTCTTTTATAGTTAATCCATTTGATACATGTTGTAGCACTACTTTTTCTTTGTTGGATATGGCGTAATGTTCAAACAAAGATTTGTTTAATTCATCTTCAAATTCATTTTTCTCTGGTCCGTATGCAGCATACCTAATAACTTTTCCAAACCTCAGATCACGATTTACTTGAAACCTTCCTATTGCTTCTTTCACAGAGCCATCTTCATTAACACTAAAGATGGCCAATTTAATTTGCATAGGAACCAAGGTTCCATTTTTATGGATTTTCCTTGATTCAAAGGAGTAGCTGTATTGTAACATATCCTGTTTTTTAGAAAGAATGAATTTTACAGCTTTATCATTTAGGTCAAAAGCAAATGGAGCATGGGTTGGATCTGTTTGACTCATGATGGTTAACAAGTCAATTTCTTGGTCATTAAAACCTAAAGTTTCATTCCAACCATCAGCGTAAATAAGCCTATTTTCTTTAAAAGAATATATATAAACTGCCTCTTCCGGAAATCTTTTAATAATATGTTTAAACTCTTGGTATTGTTTGCTGGATGGATCTATTGGTATTTTTGTAAGTTGTTGAAGTGTATATTTTGGTAGTTGGTTTTTAAAATCCATTTCTCAGGCTTGTTTTTAATGGCTAGTTTATCAAAACTACGTAAAGACGTAGTTTTTTATATCTGAATATACGATAATTTCACTATACAAAACATGCTGGCTTGCTTTAAATAGCAATTATCAATAAAACCAAGCCCTGTTTTTAATATCCAATATCAAAATGAGGAGATAATTATTCGAAAAGGTTTTGATTACAAACTAACTATTGGGGGATAGTTTATAAAGGTCGTTTACCAATTGGTAGGCGGCCTTATTATTTAGCGTTCCTTTTATACCCTGTAGCAAATAGCATTGATATTCATACCTGCCCCAACAGAAGCAAACAATACAATATCACCAGTTGATAGTTGATGTTCATCAAGTTCACCGCGACTTACTAAATCAAATAAAGTAGGGATAGTAGCAACTGAACTATTTCCCAATTTATGTATGCTCATTGGCATTATATTTTGTGGAATTTCTTTAATTCCATACAACTTAAACAATGCTTTTAAAAATCCTTCATCCATTTTTTCATTAGCCTGATGAAGAAAGAATTTTTTCACATCTGTTACTTCTAACCCACATTTATCTAAGCAGGATTTTATTGCTAATGGAACATTTTTAATTGCATACTCATATACCTTACGCCCTTTCATTTTAATAAAACGAATCGATGGATCGGCGTTTGGAATATAAGATTTACCCATTGTAATATATCCAACCCCTTCAAAACAATGACTTTGCATGCTTTGTGCCATTATTCCTTTACTATTTTCATCGCCTTCAATTCCTTCAACAACTGCAGCCCCCGCGCCATCACTAAAAATCATACTATCTCGATCGTAGTGATCTATCACTCTGCTTAACGTTTCGGTTCCAATTACTAAACACTTTTTTGCTAATCCTGCTTTAATAAAAGCATCAGCTTGTGTTACACCTAAAATCCAACCTGGGCAACCAAATAAAACATCATAAGCCACACAATTTGGATTTTTAATGCCTAATCTACTTTTTATTCTAGAAGCCAATGAAGGAACTGCATCAGTTTGAATAGTATTTTTGAGTATGTCACCAAAATTATGAGCAACAATAATTTGGTCCAAAGTTTCTGGATCAATACCTGCGCTATCAATAGCATGTTTAGCTGCAATTAATCCCATATCTGATGCGGTGAATTCATTCCCTACATATCTTCTTTCCTCAATACCAGTAATATCCTTAAATTTTTCAATAATTTCCAAGGAGGGTACAGCAATTTTTTCGTGGTCTTCTGCATAAAAAACCTGTTTTGCAAATTCCTTATTGTTTTTAATATGCGGAGGAATATAACTACCAGTACCAGTGATAACAGTTCGCAAAAAAGTCATTATTCAATAATTTGTATTATCTCAAATGTAAGCATAAATAAAAAGGGATGGCATAGCCACCCCTAAAAATCGTAAAACTAACAACTTTTTATATATATTGATCTCCTTTATTGCGTTTAACTTCTGCTACATATTCTTTTATTGCCTGTTCTTTTTCTTTTTTGCAAATGAGCAATACATCATCTGTATCAACCACAATAAAATCATCCAAGCCCTGTAATACAAGCAGTTTATCGTGAGATGCAGAAACCATGCATTTAGTAGCATCAATAATAATTACGTTTGGAGAAGCAACAGCATTGCCTAAATAATCTTTTTCTAAATTATCATAAGCACTATTCCAAGTTCCTAAATCGCTCCAGCCAAAAGAAGAAGGAATTACATACACATTATCTGCCTTTTCCATTATGGCAAAATCAATAGATACATTGGTACATAATGGATAAATTCTGTTAATAGCTTCTTTTTCAGTTGGAGTATTAAAATGTGCTTTTTCAGCTTCAAATAATTCGAACATTTCTGGTTGATATTGCTCAAAAGCCTTCATCACATTTTTAACTTGCCAAACAAAAATACCTGCATTCCAAAGAAAATCTCCACTCGCTAAAAAGGTTTTTGCCAATTCTAAATTGGGCTTTTCAGTAAATGTTTTTACTTTATAAATTCCTTCTGCTACCTGCATGGGCTCATGCTGAATATATCCATAACCTGTATTTGGGTGAGTAGGCTTAATTCCTAATGTTACCAGCGATTTAATATGTTCAACAAAACTTAAAGCTTCTGAAGTAATTTTTTTAAAATTATCGGTATCCAGAATCATGTGATCACTCGGGGCAACAATTAAAGAAGCTTCAGGATCTATTTGCAATAATTTATAAGAAATATAAGCCACACAAGGTGCTGTATTTTTTCTACTTGGCTCTGCCAAAATATTTGCTATTGGTAATTCAGGCAATTGTTGTTTTACAATTTCAACATATTCATCTGAAGTAACGATGTAGATATTCTCATTAGGAATAAATGCAGCATATCTTTCATAGGTCCACCTAATTAAGGATTTACCAGTATTTAAAATGTCTAAAAACTGTTTTGGGTAAGATGTTCGGCTTTTTGGCCAAAATCTACTGCCGATTCCGCCAGCCATAATGGCTACATAGTGGTGTTTATTCATTGGAAATTTTTAGGTTAAACAGTGCAAATTTTAATTGTAATAATACAGCATTATTGAACGTGTTTAAGATCAACTTATTGTATTTCTAAACAATTCCTTCTTTGATTAAATCGTGTAAATGTAATATGCCAGAATAATGCCCATTCTCTGCAACTATTAATTGACTAATATTATGTGTTCTTAATAAATTAAGTGCCTCTACTGCAAGTGCATCAGGAGCGATAGTTATTGGGTTACTGGTGAGAATATCTTTGGCGCATATATTACTTATGTCCTCTGTTTTTTCTAACATTCTTCTTAAATCGCCATCTGTTATAATACCTAATAATATATTATTATTATCTACTACAGCAGTTACCCCCAATCTTTTTTCAGTGATTTCAACAATTACTTTTTTAAGTGAAGTAGTAGCCAATACCGATGGTTTTTCATTGGAAGATGAAATATCATCAACCCTCAAATATAAACGCTTTCCGAGGTTGCCGCCTGGATGAAAACGAGCAAAATCTCGATTATTGAACCCGTTTAATTCCATCAAGCAAACTGCTAAAACATCTCCCATTACCATTTGTGCAGTTGTGCTACTTGTTGGTGCGAGGTTATTGGGGCAGGCTTCTTTATCAACAGTTGTATTTAATACCCAATCAGCCTTTTTTGCTAAAAAACTTTCCATATTTCCTACAATACCAATTAGTACATTCCCAAAATTCTTAATTAAAGGAACCAATACTTTAATTTCTGGACTCTCACCGCTTTTACTAATTACTAATACAATATCATCGCTAGTAACCATCCCCAGATCACCATGAATGGCATCAGCGGCATGCATAAACAAAGAGGGAGTTCCAGTAGAATTTAAAGTAGCTACAATTTTTTGAGCTACAATTGCGCTTTTCCCAATTCCGCTAACTACTAAACGACCTTTTGAATGATGAATCGCATTGATTATTTGCTCAAATTCGGCATTAATAAAAGAAGCTAAGGTTTTCACAGCATTTGCTTCCGTATCAATTGTATTGAGTGCTGTTTGTAAAATTGTTGTTTTCATGAAGTGTAAAGTTCAACCATTAATCACAATTTGTAGAATATTTTAGGAAAAAAAGAATAATTCAAGTACCTTAATGTTCATTGAATGGAATTAGCATAGAAAATAGCATTTACAAAATGGCAACGACTAAAAAAGCAACAGAAAAAAAGGCAACTGCTCCAGTACATGAATACAATATTTATGAGGCACTACAAAAATATTTTGGATTTAGGGCATTCAAGGGTACTCAACAAAAAGCCATTAATAGCCTATTAGATGGTACAGATACTTTTGTAATTATGCCTACTGGTGGTGGTAAAAGTCTTTGTTATCAATTACCAGCTTTGGTAATGCCAGGTTGTGCCATTATTGTTTCGCCACTAATAGCACTAATGAAAAACCAAGTAGACCTTGTGAGAGGGTACAGTGAAAACGATGAAGTTGCCCATTTTTTAAATTCTTCATTAAACAAGGGTCAAATAAAAGCCGTTAAAGATGATTTAAATAGCGGCAAAACCAAATTGTTATATGTTGCGCCCGAAACACTTACAAAGCAAGAAAATTTAGAATATTTTAGCGACTTAAATATTTCTTTTTTTGCAGTTGATGAAGCGCACTGTATATCGGAGTGGGGGCACGATTTTAGGCCAGAATACAGACGATTAAAGGAGATGATGGATATTATTAATCCCGACATTCCTATTATTGCTTTAACCGCAACGGCAACTCCAAAAGTGCAAAGCGATATTTTAAAAAATTTAGGATTAAGAGATCCCAAAGTTTATATTTCTTCATTTAATAGGTCGAGCCTTTACTATGAAATTCAGCCGAAAATAGAGAAAGATCAAACTATAAAAAGTATTGTAAAATTTATTAGCGGACATAAAGGAAAGAGTGGAATTATTTATACACTTAATAGAAAAACAACGGAAGAATTGGCTGATATTTTGGTAGCCAATAAAATTAAAGCAGTTGCTTATCATGCTGGGTTAGATCAAAAATTAAGGGCTAATAGGCAAGATCAATTTTTAAATGAAGATGTACAGGTAATTGTTGCTACCATTGCCTTTGGTATGGGAATTGATAAGCCAGATATTCGTTTTGTAATACATTTTAATATTCCTAAATCAATTGAAAATTATTACCAAGAAACAGGTAGAGCAGGTAGAGACGGACTAGAAGGTATTTGTGTTTTATATTATTCTCATAAAGATGTTTCTAAGTTAGAGCATTTCTTGCGTGATAAGCCACTAAGTGAAAGAGAAGTAGGTGCACAGCTGATTGATGAAATGGTGGCATACGCTGAAAGTTCTGTTTGTAGAAGAAAAATTCTTCTACATTACTTTGGAGAGGATTGGGAAATAGAAAATTGTGGCTTATGCGATAACTGCAAAAATCCAAAAGAAAAAATTGAAGCCAAGAATGAAGTAGTTAAAGTACTAAAAGTGGTGAATGCATTGGACGGAAGATTTATTACCGATTATGTAGTAAATGTTTTGATAGGAAAGTTAACTCCTCAAACTACTATGTTTAGGCATGATACTTCACCTGTTTTTGCTATTGGTAATGATCATGAACCTGCTTTTTGGAATAGTTTAATCCGACAAATGTTATTGGATAACTTATTGCAGAAAGACATTGAAGAATATGGGTTGATAAAAGTTACCGCAAAAGGAAATCAGTTTTTAAAGAAGCCAACTTCATTTAAAATTGTGATGAACAATTCATTCGAAGACGCCAATGCCGATGACGAGGAAGGCGAAAATGCAGCTCAAACTGGTGCTGCTTCTGATGAAAAATTATTTGCCATGTTGATGGAGTTAAGGCAGAGAGAAGCAAAGAAAAAAAGCCTACCACCCTTTGTAATATTTTTAGAAAATTCTTTACAAGATATGGCTACCCTATATCCTACCACTTTAGAGGAGATGGAAAAATGCCAAGGAGTTAGTAAGGGTAAGTCGATTAAATACGGTAAACCTTTTGTTGAGTTGATAGCAAAATATGTAGAAGAAAATGATATTGAAAAGCCAGATGATTTTGTAATGCGCAGTGTAGCAAATGCTGGTAGCAATAAAATCTATATTATTCAAAATGTTGATAAGAAAATTCCGCTAGAAACAATTGCTAAAAATAAGGGATTGAAGTTAGAGGAATTATTAGAAGAGATGGAAACAATTGCTGCTAGTGGCACAAGGCTTAATTTAGATTATGCAATTGATGAATGGTTAGATGAAGATGATCAGGTAGAAATTATTGATTATTTTAAAAGCTGTGAAACATCTTCATTAGATGTAGCAAGAGAAGAATTGGCTGAATATGATTATAATTGGGAGCAATTAAAAATTATGCGAATTAAGTTTTTAAGTGTTTATGGGAATTAAAAATAATCTTCTATTTCCCAAAAGCTTTTTTACGCAATGCTACATTCTCTCTAATATTCATATAATACAAGTTCATATCGGCAATATGGTAGTTTTTTGCAGCGTAAAAAATATTGCCAAAAAAATGCGGCTTTTGCGACCATAAAATATTACCCTGTATGTTCGCATCGGCAACCCTTACTATTTTTTTATTGAAATTAAGCAATATTCCACCCTTGTTCAAATCCCTTGTGGCCAATGGCTTGCTGGAATCCCATGTAAGTGGATTGGTAACCATTGCTTTGAAATTTTCTCTT
>JAYTXG010000392.1:0-2724 GCA_043743375.1 Sphingobacteriia bacterium | reverse complement strand
GGTTAATGCGAAACCACAAAGAACTGCCAATGCCGAGAATAAAATTCTTGTAATTTTTTGTTTGGGTAATAGATCTTCTGTTTGTTGGGTTAAAAAAATAGAAAAAATAATGAGCACAACAATTCCACCAACAAATACTACAATTTGAACAGCAGCAATAAATTCATAGGAGAGCCAAAAATAAAACCCAGCAATACCTATTAGCGTAAATAATAGAAAAATGGCTGCTCTAAATATTTGTCGTGTTGTTACAGCCAGTATACCAAACACTAATGTGAAGGCAGCCAATAAATAAAATAATATGGTTGATCCGCTCATCATTCTACGCCGTCCATAATTTTAGAACCTGGGTTATTTAATACTTTCGTCAACTCACTTCTATTAAAAACACTGTGCTCAAATGTTTGTGCCATTTTTATGGCGTCTGAAGGGCAAGCAACAATGCACAAATTACACATCGTACATAGTTCTAAATGGTAAACCAATTTATCAATCGCCTTTTTTTTCTTGCCTTCTGCATTCACTTCAAATTTGGTGATTACTTTAATTGTGCCATTCGGACAAGCAATTTCGCAAGCAGTGCAACCAGTACATCTATGCTCGTTACTTGAGTCGTGTGGCATAACGACTTCTCCTTTAAACCTTTCTGGCAATTGAAGTGTGTTTCTATTATCGGGATATTCTTGCGTTATTATTTCTTTATGGTGTGTAAAATAATACCCTGTTCGTCGCATTCCGACCAACAAAGATTTTATAGCACCATAAACATCTTTAATATACTCCTTTATAAACATACCCTCTATTTAAAAGTACCAGCCTAATATTGCTATAGCTGTCATTAATAACAAATTAAACATACTAATTGGCAATAAATATTTCCATTCTAAATTTAATAATTGATCAACCCTCAAACGCGGGAAAGTCCACCTAACCCACATAATTAAAAAAATCAAGAAAAAAGTTTTTCCAAAAAACCAAATACTTGAAGGAATAAAATCCATTACATGATTAAACCCGTACCAATTACCAATATGAAATGGCATCCATCCTCCTAAAAAAAGCGTTGCACCAATTGCACAAACAATAAATACATTTACATATTCCGATAAAAAAAACAAGGCAAATTTCATTCCAGAATATTCGGTGTGGAAGCCTGCAGTTAATTCAGATTCTGCTTCGGCTAAATCAAAAGGAGCTCTGTTAGTTTCTGCAGTACTTGCAATCATAAAAATTACAAATGCAATTATTGCTGGGATATGTCCTTTAAAAATCCACCACCCATCAGATTGCGATTGAACAATTTCAGAAATTTGCAAACTGCCAGTCAATACAATTATACTTAAAATAGCCATTCCTGCAGAAAGTTCATAACTAATAATTTGTGCTCCACTTCTCATTGCACCAATTAATGAGTATTTATTATTGCTCGACCAACCAGCCATCAATATACTAATTACCATAATTGAGGAAACAGAAGAAATATATAGCACCCCTATATTTAAATCCCATAACTGAAAATCTTTTGCAAAAGCAATCGGAGCCATTAAAAGCATTGCTACAATTATGGCAATGAAAGGCGCAAGATTAAATAAAAATTTATCTGCTCCATTAGGAGTTAGCCCCTCTTTTACCAATAATTTAATGGTATCAGCCATAGATTGCAATAATCCAAATGGACCAACTCTATTGGGTCCTAGACGAATTTGCATCCAAGCGGCTACCCTTCTTTCCATTAATACAAGTACCAATCCTAAAATAGCAAATAAACTAATCACAGCTATTCCAGCAATTATCATTTCAAATATTGTTGCAATAGTTGAGTTGAAGGTTGAGTTCAACCATACATGAATTGTATTTGATATTTTATTAAGGCTCCACATATTATCTATCAATATCAGGTATTACTAAATCAAGTGTTCCCATTATTGCTATCAAATCGCCCAGCTTACTTCCGCAAGCAATATGATTTAAGACAGAAAGATTTGAAAACCCTGGTGATCTAAATTTAATTCTGTATGGTGTACTACCTCCTTCACTTACAATATAAACACCAAATTCTCCTCTAGCAGTTTCAACTCTTGTATAAAATTCTCCTTTGGGCAATTTTAAAACCGCTTTAGTTTTAGCCTGAAAATCGCCTTCAGGAATATTGTCGATTAATTGCTCAATAATTCTTATTGATTGTTGCATTTCTCTGATGCGAACTAAATATCTTGAAAATGAATCACCACCTGTTTCAAGTATTTCATCAAATTCAATTTGATTATAAATTTCATAGGGATATATTTTTCTGATATCAGAACTTACTCCACTTCCTCTAGCAGTAGGACCAGTACATCCAAATGAAACAGCATCTTCTGGAGATAGGTAACCAACATTTTTCATTCGATTTTGAAAAATGATATTGCCAGTCACCATTTCATCATACTCGTGAATTTTGCTTTTATAAAGCTGAATAAAGTGCTTTACTCTTTGCTGAAAATTTGGATGAATATCTTGCATTACTCCACCAGGCACTATATAATTCATTGTTAGCCGAGCTCCACAAGTCTCTTCCATAATATCGTTGATGCTTTCTCTTTCTCTAAATGCATGAAAGAATGGTGTAAACGCGCCAAGATCCATTGCCATTGCTCCCCACCAAAGTTCATGAGATGCTATTCGTGTTAACTCATCCATTAACACCCTAATAACTTGAGCTCGTGGCGGAATCTGTATTTGCAT
>JAYTXG010000391.1:0-7808 GCA_043743375.1 Sphingobacteriia bacterium | reverse complement strand
TGTTCATTTTTTCCTGCCACATTTGGTTAAATGTTTTTTGGCTAAAATCTAAATTGCTGCGGTGTATTGTCCAACCTTTAAACACTTTATTTACCACCCAATTTTTTAGTACTCCATTTCCTTGGTTCATGATTGTTCGGTTCATACTGGCCGATTTCCAAACCTTCCAAGCAATACGTTCTGCAATGCCACTATTACCTTCAACTACTGCGTCGTGGCGGTTTTCGAGCAATAGTTCATGCAGATTAATACGTACTGGGCAAACCTCTGTACAATTACCACAAAGCGATGACGCATTACTGAGATGTTTGTAATCTGTTATGCCCCTTAAATGTGGTGTAATTACGCTACCAATTGGGCCACTATAGGTTGTTTCGTAACTATGGCCACCAATATTTTTATACACAGGGCAAGCATTTAAGCAAGCCCCACAACGTATGCAATACAAGGCTTCCCGTGCCTTGGTATTTTGCAGCAAATTTGTTCTACCATTATCTAGCAATATTACATACATGTCTTCTGGTCCATCTGTTTCATTGGGTTGTTTTGGGCCTGTAATAATGGTATTGTAAACTGTTACTTTTTGCCCTGTACCAAATGTTGATAGTAATGGCCAAAACATTGCCAAATCAGTCATAGACGGAATTACTTTTTCTATGCCTACCACCACAATATGCGTTTTAGGCATACTGCAACTTAGCCTTGCATTACCTTCATTTTCGGTAATAGCAATACCGCCAATATCTGCCACAATAAAGTTAGCACCTGTTACCCCAACCTCAGCTTCGGTATATTTTTCACGCAATTTTTGCCTTGCAACTAATGTTAATTCTGTTGGCGTTAAGTTGCTTGGCGTTCCTAATTTTTCGGCAAATAATTTAGCCACGTCTTCCTTGCTTTTATGCATCGCTGGCGTAACTATGTGGTAGGGCGCTTCGCCATCTAATTGCTGAATATATTCGCCTAAATCTGTTTCAACACTCTCAATTCCATTTGATTCTAAAAACTCATTTAAATGAATTTCTTCAGTAACCATACTCTTACTCTTCACTAGAGTTTTGCAGTTTTGTTTTTTGCAAATAGCTCCAATATAGGCTAATGCCTGATCACCAGTTTCGGCCCATAATACCTTAGCTCCTCTCGCAGTAATTTTTTCCTCAAATTCTACTAAATATTTATCGAGGTTCTCTATGGCGTCCCACTTTTTATTTTTAGCTCTTTCTCTTGCCATCATTATATTAGAAAATTGCTTTTTGCCTATAGGCACAACAGCATTGTATTTGCTAATATTAAAATTAATTTTTCTGCGATGATCTAAGTCAGCAGCTTTAATAGTACTTTTTGCAATGAATGAAGCTGCTTTGTTATTCATTGATTTTATTTTTTTTTAATTGCGCTGCTGTTGCAGAAAGTGTGTTGTAAAACGCTTCACCATATTTTCTGATCAATGCGTCTTTCAGAAAAATATATACCGGTACTTTTAATTTTTTTCCCAAGTTGCAACCCGATTTACATAGGTCGGTTCTGGGTTGATAATTTACATATTCAATTTCAGGATCACGTTTACTTTTTTTGGTGAGGATGGGAAAGAGGTGACAACTCAGTGGTTTTTTCCAATCTAGTTTACCATCATAATATGCTTGTTCAATTCCACATTTAATAATACCATGATCGTCTTTCAATCCATACGCACAAATGCCCCCATTAATTGTTGGGGTTACCCACCCAAATTCTTGGTCATAAACATACTTGCCAACTCGTTTTACTTCCTCAATTCCATCTTTGGTCATGTATGGTTTTATAACTTCATAAAACTCATCCAATTTTTTTAGCTCCCACTTTTCCATTGGTGCGCCTGCATCTCCATCTTCACAACAGCCCCCTTTGCATTTGTTTAAATCGCAAACAAATTGCTCAGAAACCACATCATCACTTACCAACACATGATCTATTGCTATCATCCTATAAAAGTATTCGGGTAAAGATAAGTTAATTATGAACTAAGGCCGATTGTTGCGCCATTTAAAAGTATTGATTAAATGTTTTACATCTTCAACAAGAAATTGGTTCACAATGTTTAATGAATCGGCATTAGGCGCTGCATCAAAATACAATGCACCTCTCAAAAAATGTTTTGTTGAATCGGATAAAAAAAACTGATTAGCTGTGGCAACATCTCCTCCTAAAGTAAAAAAAACACCATGTATTTGGTTTATAGTGGAAATTAATGAATCATTGATGGAATATGCTTTTGAAGTGTGTTTGTTGGTAAGCTGAAAGGATTGATTTTTTAATGTGTCGAAAACGTGATTCATGTCAATGTTTTGATAGGTAATATGTATTTTCCCATTAAAAGAAGGGAAATTAATATTGATCCACCATGGATTTTCAGTTGCTTCACCAAAGTAAGTACTGTCTTTGGTGATAGTGCCGTACACAGGATACTCAAAAGTATATGGATAACCAGGTTGATTAAACGATTGATACTTTTTTTCAGGAAAAGGAATATTAAAATATCCAGTAGGTTTTGGCGTGAAACTGCTATTACAAGAGGCGGCGAAAATTGCAAAAATTATAGCCCACAGTACTATTTTGTTTTTCATGAACGCTTATTTGTTAACTACTTAATTTCCTCTCTATTAATCGTCATCTTTATCTTATTAATTCTGTGCTTTATAACTTCTAGCACAGTAAAATCAAAATCACCAGTACTAACAACGGTGGCTGCTAACGGAATTTCACCTGCTAATTCCAAAACCAATCCTGCTAATGAATCACTCTCTCCTTTAATAGTATCAAAAGTATCGGCAGAAAGATTCATCACTTTGCATACATCATTAATCATTGTTTTTCCTTCGAAAATAAAATTAAGATCATCAATTTTTTTATATCCTACTTCTTCTTCATCAAATTCATCTTTAATATCACCAATAATTTCCTCTAAGATATCTTCTAATGTAATTATTCCACTAGTACCACCAAACTCATCAACTACAACAGAAAAATGAATCCTTTTTAATTGAAATTCATTGAGTAAGTCTTCAATTAATTTTTGTTCATGTACAAAATAAGGTGGCCGTATTAAGCTAATCCAGTTAAAGTCGTCTGCCTCATCTAAAAATGGTAAAAGGTCTTTCGTATGAACCATTCCAATTACATTATCCAATTCTTCTTTATACACTGGCAATCGGCTATAATGCAATTCACGAACAGTTTCTACTAGTTCAGCAAAACTTGTTTTTTCATCCACACCATGAACGTCAACCCTAGTTTTCATCACTTGCTTCACCGTGATATTTCCAAATTTTACGATACCCTTAAGTATATTTTTTTCATTTTCGGAAGCAGTGTTTTCGGTAGTAATATCAATTGCATGATCAAGCTCTTCTAAACTATAAGCCCCATTTGTTCGGGTAGATAATTTTCTTTCGATGACATCGGAAAACTTTACTAATCGTTTACTCAAACCAGAAGTTAGGTAAGTAATAAATTGAATGATTCCGCCAAAGTCTTTCGCAAATCTAATATTATTTTGAGTTGCCAATACTTTGGGCATTACTTCTCCAAACAATACCAAAATAAAAGAGACAGCTATCACTTTAATTAAAAATTCAACCCATACGGCATTGAACTGCTCGAAGTTGAACATTTCATCAATCAATAAATTAGAAATGATGATGATAGAAATATTAATGAAACTATTAGCAATGAGTAAAGAGCCTAATAATATTTTGGGCTCTTCTAACATATCTACAATTCTAAGATAGGGCGCTTGCTGCTTAGAACGTAGGATATTTATGTCTTTATGTGTAAGCGAAAAAAAAGCTACTTCTGCACCAGCTAAAACAAATGAGAGAAATAACAGAAAAAATAATAAAACTATCAGCATAGTAGTACCCTGCGCTTGTATAGCAGATAACAAATAAGTTGAAGCAAAAAATTCAGTAACCGAGGGATAATCCAAAATAGATTTTTTAATAATTGTAAAAATATCATTTATTCAACAATTAACATTACCCTATTTACACTGTGCATAATAAAAATACCTCTTTTTTGTAATAATTAATTGGATCTCTAAAAATAGCATCTGTTAACTATTTTCTTCAAAATAAGCAGTCATGTACCGAGGAAATGCTAACTGTTTTAACTTTAAATTACTTACCCAGCTTAGGCTTTCTAATGATATTGGAATTACTGTTAAATTGATATGAATAAAGTTCCCACTAATTTGTTGATGGGTGAGTTGTTGTTTTTGCAGGTTTGAAACCTTAATGATAGTAGCCTTTTTAATACCTAGTTGATTGGTTAAAAATTGATGAATACTTGCTGTATTCCAGTATAATGACTTATCAGATTCCACTAAAAAAAATTCATACAAGCCCTGCCAAATGTCTTTACCGCTGCGTTGGATTACCCCTGTTTTACCATTATAATTAAAAATAAAATAATAAAACCACCTTAGCTTTTTATTGATCTTTTTTGTTTTTACAGGCAAACTATTTACCCTTTTAGATTCAATTGCAACACATGTTTTATGCATTTTGCAGGTTGTACATGAAGGCAATGCTGGCTTGCAAATAGTTGCTCCAAAATCCATTATTGCTTGGTTATACAGGCCAGCTTCTTTTGGGGGAAGTAATTGATTGGCCAATTCAGTAAAAAAGTATTTGCCAGCCGTTGTATCGGTTGGTTCATCAATACCAAAATACCGAGCAATTACTCTAAAAACATTTCCATCTACCACCGCATAGGGTAAATTAAATGCAAATGAAGCAATAGCTGCCGCTGTATATGGACCAACACCTTTTAATTGAAGTAATTCCTCGTAGTTGTTTGGAAAAATTCCTCCTAACTCAAAAGCAATATATCGTGCTGTAAATAATAAATTTTTGCACCTTGTGTAATAACCCAATCCCTCCCATAGTTTAAATATTTCTTCGTCTTTAGCATTGGCCAAATTAATAATGGAAGGATAACAATCAATAAACCGATTATAATAGGCTAATCCTTGCTCTACCCTTGTTTGTTGCAGTATTATTTCACTTAACCAAATCTTGTAAGGATCTTTTTGTCCCTTCCAAGGCATTTTACGGTCATTGCATACCTTATTCCAGTTCATTAGTGTTTTGGTAAACAAGCTTTTAGCTGCTTTTGGTGGTGATTCTTGTGTATTTTTAATTGAACTTGACAATTTTTCAGGTTATTGTTAAATATATAATCAATTTAATAACTGTAAGTGATTGAATTATTTGACGGATGGAGTAAAAATTAATAAAATTAGTCATATCTTTCTTGTCGAATTCAACATTTTTAATTTACTCTAAGTACCAATAATGGCCAAAACCAGCTTCTAATGAGAAAATCGGATCTCATCAATAACATTTCTGAAAAAACAGGCATCCCAAAAGTAGATGTATTGGTTACTTTAGAAACCATGTTTAAAGAGGTAAAAGAAAGTTTATCTCAGGGGCAAAACATTTATATACGTGGTTTTGGAAGCTTTATTACCAAAAAAAGAGCAGCAAAAATTGGTAGGAATATCAAAAAAAATATTGCAGTTGAAATTCCGGAACATTTTATTCCCGCATTTAAGCCCGCTAAAGAATTTGTAAGTGAGATAAAAAGCAAGCGCAAGTAAGTTATCTTTGCGAAAACTGTATCTCTAAGTGAAAAAACAACAATATATTTTTGCGGCTATTTCCATTATTATATGTTTAGGGCTCTATTTTGGGGGTAGAACAGTGCCAATAAAGACTAATTCTGCTCATTCAGCTGATGACGGTCATGATCATTCTACTGAAAAAATAGACTTTAAAAAAGATATTTTAGCGGAAGCCAAGCAGAAACTAACCCCAGAACAGAATCAAAGAATTACTTTACTAGAGAATTCAGTTATACGTGGAGATGTAAATGAACAACAAATTCATGTGTATCATCAACTTGCTAGGTTTTGGAAAGATTCGGCCAAATTGTTTGAACCCTATGCTTTTTATACTGGAGAAGCAGCGAAGTTGGAAAATACTGAAAAAAACCTCACCTTTGGCGCCCGATTGTTTTTAGATAGGTTAATGACTTCGGAAAACCCTGCCATGCAAACATGGTTGGCAAGTAACGCAAAAGTTCTTTTAGAAAATGCACTGAAAATCAATTCTGCAAATGATTCTAGCAAGATTGGATTAGGTGCCTGTTACATATTCGGCAACATCAGTAGCAACCCTATGGAGGGCATTCTACCGGTGAGGGAAATAGTTCAACGAAACCCTGAAAATGTTTACGCGCAGATGGTACTTGGTCTTGGGGGCAAAAAAAGCGGTCAATTTGATAAAGCAATTGAACGTTTTCAAGCAATTCTCAAAATTAACCCATCAAATGTTGAAGCAGTATTTAATATTGCCGAATCCTATGATCAAAAGGGAGATAAAGCCAATGCAATTGCATATTATGAAAAAGCAAAGCAACTGGTTAATATCCCTGAAGCAAAAGAAGAATTGAATAAACGGATCATTGAGTTGAAAAAATAATTTATTGTTTAACTATTTAAAATTTACTTGGTATGCCTTGTGGTAAGAAAAGAAAGCGTCATAAAATTGCGACGCACAAAAGAAAAAAAAGTTTAAGAAAAAATCGTCATAAGAAGAAGAAGAAATAATTCAACTTCTATTGCCATAATTTAAACGCACTGAAACTTAAGTCTCAGTGCGTTTAATACTTATCTACATACTATCGCTGAATCCTTTATTAGCTGCAACTTTACTTCCCTTCTCCTTCTTTACAGCGATGATTTATAGCGTAAGTAGATGAACACTTCCCGCAATTGGGTAAGTGTATTTATATTTTAAAGTTGCCATAGTGAACAAAGAACTGATTATAAACGCAGCTCCAACCGGTGTTGAAATAGCTTTATTGGAAGATAAAAAACTGGTTGAATTGCATACTGAAAATACCGACATGAATTTTGCCGTTGGTGATCTTTATTTGGGTAAAGTAAAAAAATTAATACCCGGATTAAACGCTGCATTTATAGATGTTGGTTTTGAAAAAGACGCATTTTTGCATTACACCGATTTAAGTCCGTATGTAAAATCGATCATTAAATTCACCCAAATGGCCATGAACGATAAAGAGCCAAATGGGTTTGATTTTGCTAAGTTTCAAATAGAACCAGAGATTGTAAAAACCGGAAAAATAAATGAAGTATTAAATGGCAAGCCTAATGTGTTGGTTCAAATTTTAAAAGAGCCAATTGCTGCAAAGGGTCCAAGATTAAGTTGTGAAATTTCTTTGCCAGGACGTTTTGTTGTGGTTACTCCTTTTAATGAAATTGTTGCCGTTTCTAAAAAAATACATTCATCAGAAGAGCGAAAGCGTTTACAAAAAATTGTAGAAGCTATACGTCCTAAAAACTTTGGTATCATTGTAAGAACTGCTGCCGAAGGAAAGAGTACAGCAGAATTGCATCAAGATTTATTAAGCATTATAGAAAACTGGAAAAATATACAAGAAAAATTAAAAGGTGCAATTGCTCCAATTCGCATACTAAGTGAAGAAACAAAAACAACTAGTATTCTAAGAGATTTATTAAGTGCCGACTTTAACAAAGTTGTTGTAAATGATAAAAGTTTATTTACTATTACCCAAAATTATATTCAAAGAATTGCTCCAGATAAAACCGATATTGTAAGTTTATACCAAGGAAATGGTTTGCCCATTTTTGATCATTACAGTATTACAAAACAAGTAAAATCTTCATTTGGCAAAACGGTAAATCTGCCTAGTGGTGCTTATTTAATTATTGAACATACAGAAGC
>JAYTXG010000390.1:0-1521 GCA_043743375.1 Sphingobacteriia bacterium | reverse complement strand
TGCTTCATCACTTAAAGCCAATCAATTAATATCTGCAGATAGCTCTGGAACATGCATAAATTATAGATTAACCATAGATAATTCAAGAATTTTAAATTTAACTAATACTATTTTATTAAATGCTTTTAGAAGCTCGTATGCATCACAGATTAATATTTCGCGATCTACCTTTTTTAACAATAATACTTTATTTAAACTAACAGATGAGCAGGAAAAGAAAGGATATTATAATGTAGAAAAAATGAGCGTTAATCGTTGCCAATTTGTAAATAATAAAGGTCAAATTTTAGGATTAATTAGAACAGGCAATGATGAAAGCACCATGGGGCCAATGCTGAATATTAACGAAAATATATTTATCGACTGTAACAATAATAAAGAATTAATACTTTTAGAGGGTGTTCAATTTTCTAATATTGCAAATAATTATTTTATAAAATCCAATTACAGCAATTCTACTTTAAAATACACTGATAATGTAAGAGCAAAACATCTACAAAAAAATAATCAATTCATCAATTCAGGTTCTGTTTCTGAAAATAAATATGTAACCAATTTAAAATAAGCAATCATGAAAATTATTCACCAAGTACATCCCGAAGATTTTGTAAAATACAACACACAACAAATAAGGGAAAAGTTTTTATTAGAAAGTTTAGTAGTGCCAAATACTATTAATTGCGTTTATACCCATTATGATAGAATGATTATTGGGGCTGCAACACCTGCTGTTGCTGCTTTAACATTAGTCACTTATGATGCTTTAAAAAGTGAAAACTTTTTAGATAGAAGAGAAATAGGTATTGTTAACATTGGATCTACAGGATCTATTAAAGTTGATAGCGAAACTTTTATTTTAGATAAATTAGATTGCCTCTATATTGGTAAAGGAAAAAAAGAAATTATTTTCTCAGGATCGGATGCTAATGCAGCGCCTTCAAAATTTATTTTCTTCTCTTGTCCTGCTCATGCAGAATACCCAGTTCAATTAATGAAATCAACTGCAGCAACACCTGCAGAAATGGGTAGTGCAGAAACAGCTAACCATAGAACTATTAATAAATACATTCATTTAGACGGTTTAAAAAGCTGTCAGTTGGTATTAGGAGTAACCAACTTTAAAGCAGGTAGTATTTGGAATACGATGCCTCCACATTTACATGATAGAAGAATGGAAGCTTACTTTTACTTCGACTTACCTGAAACCCAAAAAATTATTCATTTTATGGGTGAACCACACGAAACAAGGCATATATTTTTAAATAATGAAGAAGGAATAGTTTCACCATCATGGAGCATTCATAGTGGTGTTGCAACGGCTTCTTACTCCTTCATTTGGGCAATGGCAGGTGAAAATATGTCGTTCGCCGACATGGATCCAGTAAATAATAAATCACTACAATAAAAAAGCACCATGTTAAACTTTAGAGTTGATAATAAAATAGCATTAGTTACTGGAAGTAATAGGGGCATTGGAATGGCAATTGCCATTGAATTAGCCAATAGTGGTGCAGATATTAT
>JAYTXG010000389.1:0-5136 GCA_043743375.1 Sphingobacteriia bacterium | reverse complement strand
AGGTAGAGTTCTATCATTTTATCGAATAAACTCTTCTTCTTATTTTTTTCATATGCAGCCATTTCACACATTAATGCAACTGCACTTACTGCATCTTTATCCCTGATCTGATCGCCAATCATTAATCCAAAACTTTCTTCACCACCAATTACATAATTTTCTTTGCCTTCTAATTCTTTAATTTTTTCTGCTATCCATTTAAAGCCTGTTAATACATTATAGCATCCTACTTTATAAAATTTAGCAACTTCATTAATCATTTCTGTAGTAACAATGGTTGATATAACCATATCATTGGGTTGTGCAATACCCTTTGCATTTCGCGCTTCCATCATATAAGCAAAAGCCAATACAGCAGTTTGGTTTCCGTTCATCAATACCCACTCTCCTTTGTGATTTTTCACACCAATACCTACACGATCGGCGTCAGGATCAGTTCCTAATAAAATATCTGCGTTGAGGGCTTTGGCTTTTTGTAAACCAATACTCATGGTTTCACTTTCTTCTGGATTGGGGTATGCAACAGTTGGAAAGTTTCCGTCTGGGATTGCCTGTTCTTCCACTATGTGAACGTTGGTAAAACCAAACCTACTCAACACTTCAGGAACCAACATAATTCCTGTTCCATGAATTGGTGTATACACAATTTTTAGGTCATGTTGTTTAGCTATCACATCTGGATATACGCTAAGCCCTTTAACCATTGTTAAGTAAGCATCATCCATTTCTTTTCCTAAAATACTAATATTTTTTTCGCCGCCATCCCAATTAACATCATCAACACTGTTAATTGCTTCTACTTCTGTAATTACATTTTTATCATGTGGTGGAACTAATTGTCCACCATCATTCCAATAGGCTTTATAACCATTATACTCTTTCGGATTGTGAGAGGCAGTACATACCACACCAGCTTTACAATTTAATTTTCGGATAGCAAAACTCAATTCAGGAGTTGGCCTTAATGCTTCAAATAAAAACACTTTAATACCATTAGCGGCAAAAACATTAGCAGTAGTTTCTGCAAAAAAGCGAGAGTTGTTTCTGCTATCATGCGCAATAGCTATTTTTATTTCTTCTTTGCCATAAGTTTTTTTAAGATAATTAGCAAAACCCTGAGTTGCCATTCCGATGGTGTACTTATTTACCCGATTGGTGCCCACTCCCATCAAACCACGTAGGCCTCCTGTGCCAAATTCTAAATTACGGTAAAAAGCATCTGCCAGTTCATCGGGATTACTTTTTTGGAGATCAGCAATAGTTTGTTTTGTTATTGAATCGTAGTTTCCGTTTACCCAAATATCAATTCTTTGCTGTATGGTATTGTTCATGGTGTATTATTTAGACTGCAATATAACTTACCATAGCAAAGGATTCCTACTAGTTTTATAATTTCTATAAACTAAAGAGAGTTCAAAAATATTAGCAGTAACTGCCCCATCTTTAGAAGAATTCATTCGTACATCATAAGTTAACCCAATTTGAAAATCCTTAAATACGTAACCAGCATAAGGAATTATTGCATCTCCAACTCTATAATAGGCACCTAAATTTAATTTTCTGGGAGATTCTGGATTGTCGGAATGTAATAGGCCAAAATAACCTCCCCCAATAAAACCACTTATACCACTTTGCATTTGATATAACCCATTTAAATTGATATCTAATCGATCACTTAATAATTTCCCTATGCTAAAGTGCGCATCATACCTTGGATTATTAAACTGTTCTCCATCAGCATAAACACTTTGTTTCGATTTAAAGAATCGGTAACCTGCAATTCCAAAATCGGCCACCATTTCATCTGTGGTAAATGTGTAAGTTAAACCTGAACAAATCGAAGAAAACCCTGGAATATTGGTTAAGCCTGGCTCTCCACTAGGCAATGCTCTATTAAAACCTGAAGAAGATAGTTGCTGACCAGTAGTTAAATCATTAAAATTTATATTTGTTTTGTTGTAAATAAATCCCAATCCTCCAGACAAACCATGCACTTCATCCTTATCTAATGTTATATGAACGGCTGCATTTAAAGAAATATTGGTGTTCTTGTAAACACCTTCCAAAGCGTCATCTTGCATAAACATAACCCCTAGTCCTACATAATTTGGTGAAGCCCCAACTTGGTAAATTTTTCCATCTACTGAAACTGACTTAGTATTATAATTTGTACCAAAGCCCAATGATTGATTTCTGAAAGTAGACATTGCCCGCCATTTATTATCACCATTACCTGCAAGTGAAGGATTGATGGATAATGGAGAGGAAAAAAATTGAGAAAAATTTGGGTCTTGGCCCGCAACATTATTAATTGAACTAAATAGTCCAATTAAAGTGATGATTAATATGTTTATTCTATGTTGCATTTGCATTTTATCTTAAAAGCATCACAGATCCTTTCTGTGTAACCGTTTTTCCATTAATATCAATTCCTTCAGCTATCCAAACATAGGCACCTAGTGGCTGATCAGTACCATTTACTTTTCCCTCCCAAGGAGTCTCTGCATTTTTTGTTTCAAAAACTAATTGTCCGTATTTATTATATATTTTAAAGTACCTAAAATCTTTAATTCCAGCTAGGTAAACAAAAAGTTGATCGTTTATACCATCTCTATTTGGTGAAAAAGATTTAGGCACAAATATTTCAATCAATCCTTGTTCAAATACATGCACTCGCATAGAATCGGTTGTAGTGCAACCATATTCAGAAATTATTTTAATAGCATAAGTTTGGTTAACATTAAAATTAAATATTGGATTTATTATATAAGCATTATCCAAGCCATAAGATGGTATCCATTTATGGGTATAATTTGCTCCAGTAAATGTTCTTGCCATTAATTGAGTGGCAGTATTTTTATAGGTAAATACTGGTGCTAAAATTTTGTTAGATTCTGGTCGTCTAATTAAAATAGTAGAATCTTTAAAAATCGAATACCCACAATAGGCAGATGATACATATAGTTTTACGTTTTGGGAACCAGCACTATTAAATGCATATTGAGTATTAAATCCTTGTGTAGAATCCTTTCCTCCAAAAATCCATTTCCAAGTAATTGCCCCTGCAGAAGTTGTATCAGAAAGATTTTTATAATTGGTAATAACATTCATACAAGTACTGTCGTATGTAAAATTAATTACTGGATTATTAAATACCTGCACCATTCTGATTGAATTAGATGATCTTCCATAACAGCCGAATGAGTTAAGTGTAGCAGCAGTATATAAACCAGGTAATAGCACGTCATATACAACACTTTTAGCACCTGTTACTAAGGTATCATTTCTAAACCACTGATAGCCTGCTCTTATTGCATTTACAGTTAACGGCAAGGTTCTACCAACACATAATTGAGTTCCACTAGTTGCTACAACTGTATCAGTTGGTAATACATATAAATCTTGCGTTAATGAAACTGTGCTTGTATCATTTGAGCAATAGGTGTCTTTAACACGAAGTAATTTAAATGTATAGGTGCTTGCATTGGGTAATGCTGGCTGATAAATAGTGTAAGGTGAAGTTTTAATATCTGTTATTGTTGTAGGCAATCCATTTTTTGAATCGTTCCAACTTAACGACCATGGACCAGTTCCAGAAAAATTAACTAGAATAGAATCTACACCATTAATACATATTCCAGCAGCACCACTTATTCTTGTAGTTGGAATTGGATTTACATTCACTTTTAATTTAAAGCTATTCCCAACGCAACCATTACTAGTAGGAGTAACAGCATAAGTTGCAGAAGCATAGTCGATACTTAAGTTAGTTAATTTTTGATTAACAGTAAATTGATTCGACATATCTGAAGTAAACCCTTGAACTACACCAAATGGAGCAATAGTTGGGAGCTGCCAAGTAAAGGTTGTTCCTGCTGGAATATTTGCAGGTGAAAAAGAAAATGTTGCACCACTACAAGCACTAGTTTCTTGAGGCAATAAACTAGGTGCAGGTTTTACTGAAACAATTACATTAAATGGTGCAATTGAGCAAATTGAGCCTACAGGTTGAACAATATAATTTGCTGTAGCAAGCGCAATACTTGTATTGGTAAGTGTATCACTTACTACACTTAATGGGTTAATAATATTTCTGAATCCAGTAATTCCTGCAGTCGGCACAATTACCGGATAACCCCAAGTATAGGTGGTTCTAGCTGGCATTAAATCATTGGGAACAACAAAAGCAGACCCACTACAAATGGTATATACTTGCGTTTTTAATATAGGTGAAGCATTTACTAATAAATTAACAACTGAAGTGGTATCTGTACAACCAAATGCACTTAATGTGTAACGGTATTTAATATTAATCGGGCCTGTAATAGTATCTAATAATGTTTCTTTAATGGTATTAAATCCGGAAGCTTTTACATTACTTATCCCAACAAAAGCTTCTCTAGTCCAGTTAAAGGCTGCTGATGGAATATTACTTGTAGGAACATAAAAAAAGTCAGTTCCACTACATACAGCAGCGGGATTAAGAATAGAAGTTAATATTGGTTGTGGACTAACAGAAACAATTAAATTAAAAGGCCGACCAATACAGCCTGCAGTAAAGGTTGCAGGGATAATTGGAGTTACAATATAGGAAGCAGTACCTATTGCGTTGGTATTATTAATTAACAATTGAGTAAGCGTATTTTGAGGCACCAATGTTTCGGGTGATCCACCGCTTATTCCAGGCACTTGTTGGGGTGATGCCCAAGTGTAAACCGTGTTATCTGGAGTATTAGGTGCTTTAAAATTAAAATAAGCATTACTACAAGTATATGCGTTTTGATCAGGTACAGTGAGTACAGGGTTAACTGTTAAAAAAACAGTTTGTAAATTGGAACATCCATTTGCATTTAACGTAAAATTGTAAGGAACAATTACTGCAGAATAGGTAGGATTACTTAATGATTCATTAACGTTTCCAACACCTGATGATACTGGTTCATTAACCCCTACTACATAAGTTCTTGCCCAATTAAATACTGTTGTTTGTGTATTACTTGTAGCCGCATAACTAAATGTTGCTGCAGAGCATATTGCTGGCGGAGTAATGGAACTACTCAATTTAGGAGCTGGCTTCACTAGCACATTTACTACTTGTTTATTTAAATTGGTACAACCATTGGTAGATAAAGTAAA
>JAYTXG010000388.1:0-1848 GCA_043743375.1 Sphingobacteriia bacterium | reverse complement strand
CTGCTAATGGTTATTTTGCTTGTGATATAAATTCAATCTTATTGCAATCTGTTTTAAATTAAACAATTAATTTAAGTTTTACTTTTAGTTTCTGATATGCTAAAAATACTTTTTACGAATTCATTTTTATTAAAAATGAGTAGATCCTCAATTTTTTCTCCAACACCTATATATTTAACAGGAATATTAAATTGATGAGCTATTGCCAAAACTACCCCTCCCTTTGCAGTACCATCTAATTTAGTGATGGCAAGCGCAGTTACCTCTGTAGTTGCTGTAAATTGTTTAACTTGCTCTACAGCGTTTTGACCAGTTGAACCATCTAACACCAATAAAACTTCATGGGGTGCATTTGGGATAATTTTTTGAATAACTCGTTTAATTTTATTGAGTTCGTCCATTAAATGTGCTTTATTGTGTAATCTTCCAGCCGTATCTATAATTACAACATCAGCATTTTTTGCAACTGCACTAGCAACAGTGTCGTAGGCCACTGCACTAGGGTCGGAGCCCATAATTTGTTTTACAATAGATACACCCACCCTCTCACTCCAAATAGTTAATTGATCAACCGCGGCAGCCCTAAATGTGTCTCCTGCCCCTAAGATAACTTCATTTCCGGCCGCTTTATAACGTGCAGCTAATTTTCCGATAGTGGTGGTTTTACCAACCCCATTTACTCCCACAACTAAAATGATATAGGGCTTTTTATCAGAAGGAACTATAAAACTTGCGAAGGATTCATCACTAGGATCTGCTAAAATAGATGCAATTTCTTTTTGAAGTATACTGTTTAACTCACTGGTATTGAGGTATTTATCTTCTTTAATTTTTTTTTCTATTCGGGCAATTATTTGTAACGTAGTATCTACTCCCACATCAGCACTAATTAGCGCCTCTTCTAGATTATCGAGCACATCATCATCAATACTGCTTTTACCAGCTATTGCTTTAGTAATTTTTGAAAGGAAGCCTTCTTTGGTTTTTTGAAGCCCAAGATCAAGACTTTCTTTATCATTTTTTCCGAAAATCTTGTCAAAGAAACCCATTACTAGAAGATTAATGATTGAATACAAAAAAGCCTCCTACTGTTGAGAAGGAAGCCCTTGAATTATTTAATACACATTACTATTTCGCAGACAAGAAGTCTTTGATTTTATCTTTGTGTATGATTGCATCTTTAAAGGTGTACGCACCTGATTTGGCACTGCGTACAGCTTTGATTACTTTAGTCCAGTTCTTAGCCTCGGCTGCTGCTTTCTGGTCTTTTGTTTTAATCGCGGTTTTAGCTGCTTTTGCCATGACTATTTGATTTCTTTATGAACGGTTACTTTTTTCAAAATTGCATTGAATTTTTTCAACTCAATACGCTCAGGCGTATTTTTCTTATTCTTGGTAGTAATATAGCGACTAGTACCGGGTTTACCGCTAGTCTTGTGCTCTGTGCACTCTAATATTACTTGTACCCTGTTACCTTTCTTTGCCATTGTTATTAGGTAGTTTTCTTTTGTTTAATTAGATCTTAACTCCGTCTGCCCTTAATTGTTTGATTACTGTGTTCAAACCATTCTTGTTTATTGTTCTGAGCGCATCGGTGGATACTTTTAAAAATACCCAACGGTCTTCTTCAGCAAAAAAGAAACGCTTTTTTTGTAAATTCGGCAAAAACCTGCGTTTGGTCTTAATATTTGAGTGAGAAACACTGTTTCCAACCATTGGCCTCTTACCTGTTACCTGACATACTCTTGCCATGACTATTGATTTTACCGATTTTTTCGGACGGCGAAGGTAAGTAAATGAAGCAAACTAACAAGAGTAAAATTGATTTTTTTTGCTTTTTTCTTCACA
>JAYTXG010000387.1:0-2256 GCA_043743375.1 Sphingobacteriia bacterium | reverse complement strand
TTTCTGAAAAACTGTTTTCAGAAAAACTTTACGGAAATGGCAACAGATGTAATGCAATAGTAGGTTTGGGTATTGAATTGCCAAAGCTGCCTATAGATCATTCTGTTTTAGAAAAGTTTAATATTAAAAAACCTTATGTTTTATATGTTGGAAGAATTGAAAAAGGGAAGGGGTGTAAAGAATTAATTGAATATTTTTTGCGTTTTAACAAATCTAATAAAGATGCTTGCCAATTGGTGATGGTAGGTATGGATTTAATGAAAATGAAAATCGTAAACAGTATTATTTGCACTGGGTTTGTAAGCGAATATGACAAACAACAATTGATGCAACAATGCGAAGTGATTCTAATACCATCTAAATTTGAAAGCCTTTCATTGGTTCTTCTTGAAGGCTTTTACTTGAAAAAACCAGCACTTGTTAATGCTAAATGCAAGGTATTAGAAGAGCATATCGAGCAAAGTCGGGGCGGATTTGTTTATAGAAACTATAGTGAATTTGCTGGTTATTTGAATCAATTTATGAAAAACAATCGAATCAAGGAAGAAGCTGGTTTAAGAGGGAAAAAATACGTAACTAACAATTATAATTGGGATGTAGTTATTAAAAAATACGAAAATTCTATAAATCAAATTATTCATTCAAAACTTAAAACATAGAAATACGATATTTGTAGGATTTACACTACAAAAAATACGGTGATTTATACAATATTTTAAATTGTAATCTCATAAAAATTATTCTTTATGATACATACCTTTAAAATCACTTGTTTAGTTATTTTATTTTTTAGTGTTAGCTGCAAAAAGATTACAAATGAAACTGAAATTCCAATTCAAGATCCCAATTTAAAGATGCTATTAGAGAAAGGTTTTAAGGAATCAGATATTATTTCAAAAGGGGACTATTTTATTATTCAGTAAGATATGATTGTAAAAAAGGGAAATGTTACTTTTTTAGGAAACAAAATTTCACAAGTAAAAGCAGTCAAACCAAATATTAGATCTCAACAGACATATTTCACTCATGAACCCTTTGTTTCAATTACTCAAATGAGTATATATTGATCCAAGCATTGCAGGTGAAGTTGATTGAGTTTATGCAATAAACTCAGCGGTTTCTTATTGGAATAGCATACCTAATTTTTCTTTACAGTTCTCTGTAAATACTAATAATCCTTCTTCTGATATTCAAATAATTAGTGGCTCATCAAATAATCTTGATTTTAATGATCAAATTGTATCGGCTTCACTTCCAATATCTGGAAACCCAGGAACAACCATTACTATTGATTTGAGTGCTTCAATTAATGATAGCTATAATCAAAGAGCAGTTTTAATTGAACATTCAATTGGTCATACTATTGGACTAGATCATAACGATCCTGACTATGGGGCTAGAGGAGCTAGAATACCTAGAACATTTCAAGCAAACTTATATTATAGCTATTATCCCGATCCTACCTCTGTAATGAATCCCCCTGATTATTATGGCTATATTAATTCTTATGGATTTTCTAAAATGGATGTATTAGCAATTAGATATCCATATCCTTTGGACCTATCTCAAACTCCTATTTATAGGTATGTCAGCAATAATTATACAAAGCATTTTTATACATGTGATTGGTATGAGCTAAACTTTGGAAATTCATCATGGATTTATAGAGGTTGTGAAGGATATATTTATTCTACTTCTGGAAATAATTCTCGAGCACCAGTATATAGGTATTATAAAATTAGTACAGGCGATCATTTGTACACTACCAATTTCAATGAATTAGGGAATGGGGCATATGGATATAATAGAGAAACAAATCTGGGCTATGCTTATTCTTATTCTTTTAGTGGCACTGTACCGCTATATCGGTTTCGTCAAAATTGCAATAATATACATTTTTATACACAAAACTATTGTGAAGGTGCTGGTTGGATTTGTAGGCTCCCCATTTTCAGTACCATTGAAGATAGAACATTTTCTTTTGTTTGACCTCCTCCCAATATTCGGTCTGGTAATTAGTAGAAGAATCAGATTTATGAAGGGATCTGTTGTTATGTTTTACCTTATTAAGCTTTGCTCATATTTAAAAAATGGAGGATGTTATTAAATATTTCCTCCATTTTTTAATTTCTTAATTTTTATCAATCTTGATTGATAGCTTTCTCATTCTTCCACCATTTATATCCAATAAAAGCTACAATTGCAAATGGGGTAAATGCCAAATAAATAATTGCCGAGTTGAGTGCAGACGCCGGA
>JAYTXG010000386.1:0-6711 GCA_043743375.1 Sphingobacteriia bacterium | reverse complement strand
TACCATTAATAATTGCTTGAATGTTTGTGGCGATTGAGGCAGTGCATAAAATTGACCATGATTCATTCTAGAAGGCACTACAAAATCCCTCGCTCCTTCTGGTGTAGATTTAATAAGGAAAGGAGTTTCGATGTCCATGAAATTATTCTCATGTAAATAATTTCGTACAGATCTATTGGCTGTATAACGTAATTCTAAATTGCGCTTAACAGTATTCCTTCTTAAATCGAGGTAACGATATTTCATTCTAATGTCATCACCACCGTCGGTATCATCCTGAATAGTAAATGGAGGTACGGCAGATTTATTTAGTATAACGAATGAGTTTATATTAAGCTCTATTTCCCCAGTTGGGATATTAGCATTTTTATTACTTCGTTCTTGAACTTTACCAGTTACCTGCAATACAAATTCTCTTCCCAATGGGTTAGCATCTAAATTTGCATTCAAAGATTCTCCAAATAATAACTGTGTTATACCATAGCGATCTCTTAAATCAATAAAAGTAATTGCACCAAATTTTCGAACCGTTTGAACCCATCCGGCCAACTTAACTGTTTGATCTTTATTATTAATTCTTAGCTCACCACAAGTATGCGTACGATACATATAAAGATTTAAATTTTTGATTTGGGCTGCAAATATAACCTAAATGGGGAAAGTAAACAGATTGAGGTATTTTTGCCATAAGGCCCTCAACCATCGCCAAAGGCGAAGCAAGTAAAATTAGGTTGACAAATGCAATAATGCCTTAATGACCACCGCCCTATGAATGTAAAAATTATTTCCTCAAGGGTTCACCGTTGGAGTATTGGCAGTTATTTTTTTGTGGCGGGAATTACATTTGCCAGTTGGGCTAGCCGCATTCCGGATATCAAGGTAAAACTCAACTTAAATGATGCGGAATTAGGAGGAATATTGTTTGCATTGCCTGCAGGCTCGATGGTAAGTCTTCCAATATCCGGATTTTTGGTAGCCAAGCTAGGAAGCAGAACTGTAATGCTTATGGCCGCACTTTGTTATCCACTTTTACTTTCATTTTTAGCAATTGTGGATTCCTCTTTTATTTTGGCCATTCTATTATTCTTTTTTGGACTGCTAGGTAATACAATGAATATTTCTGTAAATACACAGGCAGTTGCTGTAGAAGAATTGTATAAAAAATCTATTATGGCCTCATTTCATGGAATTTGGAGTTTAGCAGGTTTTTTTGGGGCTGCTGCAGGAACCTTAATGATTTTTTTAGGATTTGATCCACTTAAGCATTTCATAATTATCACAATCACTATGATACTAATTGCATTCTTTATGAAATTTGGAAGAATGCCAAAAGATGCAGTGATTGGCAATCAGCCTTTATTTGTAAAACCAGATATAGTGCTATTAAAACTAGGGTTGATTTCATTTTGTTGCATGGCAGCAGAAGGAACCATGTTTGACTGGAGTGGCATCTATTTTCAAAAAATAGTTCAAGCACCAAAATCATTCGTAACATTAGGGTATTCGGCATTCATGGGAACTATGGCAATAGGTAGATTTTTGGGTGATGGTTTAGTATTAAGATTTGGGAGAAAGGAAATATTACAAGGAAGTGGCTTCTTAATTGCCGCAGGTTTATTAATTGCAGTATTTATTCCAACCCTAACATTTGCAACGCTTGGATTTTTATTGGTAGGATTTGGTGTTTCATCAGTAGTTCCCATTGTTTACAGTCAAGCAGGTAAGTCCGAAAAAATGAGTCCTGGTATGGCTTTAGCCGCAGTATCTAGTATTGGATTCTTAGGATTTTTTATTGGACCGCCTTTAATTGGATTTGTTGCTGAAGCATTTGGATTACAATGGTCTTTTGGAATAATTGCTTTACTAGGATTTGGCACAACTATTCTTGCTGGAATCACTAAATTTAAAAACTAAATAGAATTGAGTCAATGACCAACAATGCGTTAATTCCATTAGCAGAAAGAATGAGACCTACCACTTTAGATGAAATAGTGGGTCAAGAACATATTACCGGAAAAGGAAGCATATTAAGAACAACTATTGAACAAGGAAGTGTTCCATCAATTATTTTATGGGGACCTCCTGGAGTTGGTAAAACAACACTTGCAAATGTGATTACACAAACAATCGATGTACCATTTTTTCAATTGAGTGCAATTAGTAGTGGAGTAAAAGAAATAAGAGATATTATTGAGCAAGCAAAATCATTAAAAGGCACAATTTTATTTATTGATGAAATTCATCGGTTTAATAAAAGTCAGCAAGATGCATTGTTAGGAGCAGTAGAAAAAGGAATTATTAGATTAATTGGTGCTACTACAGAAAACCCTTCTTTTGAAGTGAATAGTGCGTTACTGAGCAGGTGTCAAGTATATATTTTAAAAGCTTTAGAAAAATCGCAACTAATACGATTGCTGAATGATGCTTTACAAAAAGACATCATTTTAAAAGATAAAAAAATTGAATTAAAAGAAACAGAAGCACTTATAAATATCAGTGGCGGTGATGGAAGAAAATTATTAAACTTATTAGATTTAGTTGTTCAGTCGGGCAAAACAGAAATAACTGACTCACTTGTTATGCAAGTAGTGCAACAAAAAATTGCGTTATATGATAAAAGTGGCGAACAACATTATGATATAATTTCTGCGTTCATTAAAAGCATGAGAGGATCTGATCCAAATGGCACAGTGTATTGGTTAGCAAGGATGATTGAAGGTGGTGAAGATGTAAAATTTATTGCCCGAAGAATGCTTATTTTTGCTAGTGAAGATATTGGTAACGCCAACCCTAATGCGCTGTTGCTGGCAAATGCCACATTTGATGCAGTAAGTAAAATTGGTTACCCAGAAAGTAGAATCATTTTATCGCAATGTGCTACTTATTTGGCTTCATGTGCAAAAAGTAATGCTTCGTATGAAGCTATCGCAAAAGCACAACAGGCGGTATCTCAACATGGAGATTTACCGGTCCCTTTACACTTACGTAATGCATCAACAAAGTTGATGAAGCAAATGGATTATGGAAAAGATTACCAATACTCGCATTTAGGAGAAGGTAATTTTATTGAACAAGAATATTTACCCAATCAAATTAAAAATACAGTTTTCTATGTTCCAGGGAATAATGCACGCGAGAACGAATTTAAAAAAATTTTAAGAGAACGTTGGAAAGGAAAGTATGGTTATTAGTTATGAATTATGAATTTTTTTTCAATGGAATCAAGCGTTCAGCAATTTTCTGTTCTTCTGCTCCTCTTTCTCCACCCTCATGGTATTCAGCATCTTCATTTACATCCCATAAATCAAACAATTCTTTTCCTGCAATAATGTTTTTTGCTGCTAACATTGCCGTCATCATACTATGATCTTGGTTATTGTATTTATGCATTCCATTACGACCCACTAAATAAAGTCCGGGATAAGCTTTGAGGGCTTCACGCACATTATCTACATTCTCCTTATATGATTGATCATATACTGGATATGCTTTAGGCTGACGAACAACATATCCATCAACTACAGCACTATCTTTTGTTAAACCAATTTGTTCTATTTCATTTTTTGCAAGATTAATGAGTATTTGATCACTACTTGTCCATAATCCATCTCCTTCAAAACAAAAATATTCTAAACCATAACATGCCATAGTAGGGTCGGGCACCATAAATGGACTCCAAGATTTAAAGTTTTGAATTCTACCGACCTTAACACTTGGATCGTGAATATAAATCCAATTATCGCTAAATGCGTCTTCGTCTTTACAGATTAATACAACAGTTAAAAAATCGCGGTACGATAAATTACCTGCTGAGTTAAATGCATTTTCCGGAAATTTTGGAGAAACTGCTTTAATCAATTCACGCATTGGCGCAGATGATAAAACATAATCAAACTCTCCATAATTTTTTTCATCAGAAGTGTGAACAGTCCATTTTCCATTAGCCATTGCAATGTCTTTCACACCACAATTCATTTCAACTTTAACGCCCATAGCCCTGCATTTTTCGGTGCATCTTTCCCACATCATTCCAGGGCCTAATTTCGGATATCGAAAAGAGTCGATCAATGTTTTAATTACTTGGTCTTTGTTGGTAGAAGGTTTTGGTTTAAAAACAGCGTTCCAAATAGCGCTACTTAATGAAAGGCCTTTAATACGCTGTGCTGCCCAATCTGCAGAAATTTCTTTACAAGGAATACCCCATACTTTTTCGGTATAAGTTTTAAAAAATATATTGAAGAGTCTTTGTCCAAATTGATTCACCACCCAGTCTTCGAAATTGGTGGGGTTTTTAATTGGGAAAGCTTTTGCTTTAAGATAACTCAACACACATAATCCACTTTCTATGATGCCTAATTTATCAAGAGCTTCAAAAGCAACTAAGGGATACGAGAAGAATTTTTTATTGTAATAGATACGAGAGCTACGAGGGCGTTCGAGCATTTCATCACCTAAAATTTCGGTCCAGAAATCTTCTACTTCTTTAGATTTAGAAAAGAATCGATGACCACCAATATCAAAATGATAGCCTTTATAAGTTTCGGTTCTAGATATTCCGCCAACATAAGTAGGATCTTTTTCAAAAACCACTACTTCTTGATTTCCTTTTCCAAGTATATATGCAGCAGTTAAACCTGCTGGTCCTGCGCCTATTATTGCAACTCTTTTAATCATTATAGATGTAAATATTCGTTATTTTATAAGTAGGCAAAGGTGCAGAAATATTGTGGTAAATTTGCTAAAACAGATTTGAATGACGGTAGATACCCCTTTTTTTATGTTGAAATCTTTTGAATCATTAACTCCACATGAGTTATACTCCATTTTGCGATTAAGAAATGAAGTATTTGTTGTAGAGCAGAACTGTGTGTTTCAGGATGCAGATAATAAAGACCAAGAAAGTACACATTTGATGTATTGGAGGGCTCACGAACTAATTGCTTATTGCAGACTTTTATCTCCAAATTTAATGTACGAAGAAATGAGTATTGGCAGGGTGGTAAGTTCTCCGGGATCGAGGGGTATTAATGCAGGAAAACAATTAATAGCAGAAGCAATAGATTGTTGTTATCAACAATTTGGGAAGGGGCCGATCCGCATTGGTGCACAATGTTATTTGATTAATTTTTATACTTCATTCGGATTTAAAACTGACGGGTCTGTTTATTTAGAAGACGGAATTGAGCATATTGAGATGATTAAATAACCAGTGGCAATTTTACAATAAAAGTAGACCCTTCACCTTCAACGCTTTCCACTCTAATTTGGCCTCCATGCACTTCAACTATTTTTTTACAGATAGCCAATCCTAAGCCAAAACTTTTTTCACCTGCTGTTCCTTTTCGTTTAGCAGTGGTAAATAAATCAAAAATTTTATCCTGCATATTTAATGGAATACCAATTCCATTGTCTTTAATAACTAGCTCAACAAATTCGCCATTTTGAGTTAATACAACATGAACAATTGATCCGGCTTTACTAAACTTAACTGCGTTAGTAACTAAATTAGATACTACTCTATCAATTTTATCTTGATCGGCATTAATTAAAATATTTTGCTTTGCTATGTTGGCTTCAATAATAATATTTTTTTCTTTTGCAGTAAAAACGAGCATTTGCAGTGATTGACTTAGCAGTTTATTTAATTCGATTGGTTTAAACTGGTATTGATCAACAGAATTAATATTGGTCTGCATTAAATCACTAATAAGTCTAATCGTAGATTCTGCACTATGTTCTATCAATTCAAACATATCTTTAGTACTATCTAAAAGTTTATCATCTGCTAGCATCATTTTACTAATTCCTAATATTCCACTTAATGGACTTCTTAAATCGTGTGCAACAACATTTAGTATTCTATCTTTTTCCTCTTTACTTTTAATTAATTCATCACAAGCTTTTTCTAACTTATATTGATTTTTAAAATAAATTTCTTTAAAATAGTATAAACAAATTGAGAAGAAAATCAATGGAAATAATAGTTTAACCGTTTTTTCTAAAATTATAATTGGGCTCATATTACTTATAGGAAGCTCATCTAAACGAATAATTACAAAAGATAGCGATACAAAAAGTGCAAATGAAATATATTGCCATTTTTTTTCACAAAGTACTACAGCTGCAACAATCATAATCAAAAACCGATATTCATTTCCATTTTTGTAAACATAGGCTGTATATGAACCAATAGCAGCAACAATAAATAGTAATACGGGTCGATAGCTTAAAAGATTTTGCGAGAAAGAAATATAATAACCAAAAATACAAAGACAAAAATGTGCAACATTAAAAATAGCCAATATATATTGCCCCAAATAGAAATTAATACCCATTACCAAAAAGGAAAATGGAGTTGCCATCAGCAAGAATAGGTTAAACATGTAATTTTTATACGCCATATTAAATGGGGTAAAGACTGCATTGCCTACTGAAAGAATTTTAATTAATATATTGGATTTTGGATTGGCCATAAAATAGATAACTAAGTTAACTATTTATGGCAAAATCTAACTGTAGAAATAACCTTCTTCAAAAACTCTGTGACTTAGTTGTGTTAGTTAGAAAGGTTATAAAACAAAAATGCCTCTCTTGATTTAACAAGAAAGGCATTTAAATAAATATGGCAGCTACCTACTCTCCCAGCTAGATGCGAGTACCATCGGCCATGGGGGACTTAACTTCTCTGTTCGGAATGGGAAGAGGTGAACA
>JAYTXG010000385.1:0-2147 GCA_043743375.1 Sphingobacteriia bacterium | reverse complement strand
ACAAATTTGTAAATGCATCTATACCTGCAACAGAGCATTTTTTTAAACTTGTATTTTTTAATTATATTTTCTCGAATGGTGATGCTCACATGAAAAATTTTTCGTTAATCAGGACCGATAATGGGGAATATCAATTAGCTCCTGCTTACGATTTATTAAGTTCTGTAATTCATACCCCTATGGAATCGGATACAGCCCTTAATTTATATAAAAATGATCTAGCTAGTAGTTTTTACTCAAGTTTTGGTTATTATGGCAGAACAAATTTTCTTGAACTTGCCAATAGATTAGGAATTATGCCTATAAGAGCTGAAAAAATAGTTAACTCTTTTATAGATAACGAAGCAGCCATAAACACAATGATTAAAAACTCTTTCTTATCAAACGATGTAAAAGCTATTTACCAAAATAATGTAAGCACAAAAATTAAAAGGATACTACCCCATAAACCTCTATAATCCCTACCTTTAAGCTATAACTATTATGGATTTAAATTACCAACAACATATTCCTGCTGATTTTTCGGATAATGCTAAAGTATGGATTTACCAGAGCAGCAGATTATTTAGCATGAGTGAAGCTTTTGATATTGAAGATATTCTCACTGATTTTATTGCCAACTGGAAAAGTCATGGTGCACAAGTAAAAGGTTATGCCAATTTATTTTTTGGACAGTTTATTATTTTAATGGCCGATGAAACCGCAGCTACTGTTGGCGGATGCAGTACAGATAGTTCTGTACATGCCATACAGGCTATTGAAAAAAAATGCAAAGTAGATTTATTTAATCGCCAGAGTTTAGCATTTATAAGGCACGATAAACTACAATTGCTGCCTCTGAATCAATTAAACTATGCCTTCGAAAATAAATTTATTGAAGAAGACACTCTGTATTTTAATAATTTAATAGCCACTAAAAAAATGTTGCTTACAGAATGGTTAGTGCCAATAAAAAATAGTTGGCTAAATGCTAGGATTGTAAAGAAAACTGCTATTTAATTTTTCTTGGCTTTCAACTTATCTAAAATATCTTTCTTTTGTTTATCAGTAAGTGTGCTTTTTTGCACCAATTTATTTAACTGATAGCTAACAGATATTCGATAGTTTCTAGTAATCGATGCATTTACACTTTCAATAGTAAATTGGTTACCTCTAGTTGCTGTAACATACTGTTGAGGAGTAAAAGGATCAACTATATTGAATGCAACAACTAATCTTCTATCAAAGAATTTTCGTTGAACGCCCAAGTTCAAACTGATATTACTTCTACTCCTTCCCTGTGGATCTGCAAAACTATTAAACCTTGCATTGCCTTCAAAATTCCAAACATTGGTAGGCGTAAAAGTATAATTTACACTGGTATAAAAAGTGCTTCCATTTTGATAAAGGTATAGCAGCTTTTCGCGTTCACTGTATTCATTGTAAGTGTACCCCACACTAGCATTCATTCTAAACTGCCTACTAAATGTATATCCGCCAAATGCACTTGCTTCATATTCATTTCTATCAGCAATATTTAGCCATGTAATAACCGTTTTCCCTCCATCGATTAATGACCGAATACTATTAAAAACATTCTGTAGTTTATTATAACCAAGTGAAGTATTAATATAATATTTTCCTTTCACCCAACTAAAATTCCAGTCGAAATTATGCGATAATGTAGGAAGCAAAAATGGGTTCCCAAAACGTAAGTTATATGGATCGCCATAATCTATATTTGGGTTTAGTTCACCAATACCTGGCCTTCGAATAGTTGCTCTATATACCAATGACGTATTCATTGTTTTATTGAACTCTTTGCGCAATGTAATATTGGGTAATACATTCCAATAATTATTATTAACGTCATTCACATTTGCTTTTATAAAATTAAACCCCATTTGCGTATGTTCGGCTTGAGCACCTGCAGTTAGTCGAATATTTTTTGCGAATAAAAAGCTATACCCAGCCCTAATTGTAACTATTTTCTGTTTAAATATAAAATCGTTACTGAGTAAATCATTGGGAATATAAACTCCGTCTGACTTTCTAAGAAAGTTGGTATTTAACGTATTGTGAAAATCAGATAATAAATAATTAAGACCTCCCGAAAAGCTATTGCCTAAATGTTTCAGCGGCTTTGAATACTCAAGCCTACTTGTTAA
>JAYTXG010000384.1:0-1687 GCA_043743375.1 Sphingobacteriia bacterium | reverse complement strand
TAGTAGGAATTAATAATTTGAATGGAATCAATAAAAGCTTTGGGTGGACAATGATTGGTGGAGGGCTACTAACATCGGTTGCTGGTGGGTATTTTACGTTATGTGGGCAAAGAAATTTACAAATGGCAATTGCAATTTTTAATCAGCAATACAACAAAGCTGCTTTGGGAATTGGAGTTGGAGATAAATCTGTAGGTCTAGTATATAAATTTTAATATCATGAGTAAAGTAATAATTAGCATTAAAGATCTTCATAAAAAGTATGGAACATTCCATGCTGTGAAAGGAATTAGTTTTGATGTGATGGAAGGTGAGATTTTTGGATTACTTGGTCCGAATGGAGCTGGAAAATCTACAACACTAGAAATCATAGAAACCCTGCGAGAAAAAACTAGCGGAACGGTAATTGTTGACGGATTTAATTTGGATGAATCACCCAATGAAATAAAAAAAATTATTGGTGTGCAATTACAAACTTCTGGTTATTATCCGAGCCTCAATTTACTTGAACTTATTTCGTTGTTTGCAGGGTTATACAATCAGGCGGTAGATCCAATGGCATTGCTCGACTTGGTTAATCTGAGGGATAAAGCAAAATCGAAATACAAGGAAATGAGTGGCGGGCAAAAACAGCGATTCTCTATTGCTACTACAATAATCAATCAGCCTAAAATTATTTTTTTAGATGAGCCCACTACAGGATTAGATCCTCAGGCAAGAAGAAATTTATGGGAGTTGATTCAGCAAATTAGAAAAAAAGGAACAACCATAATTATTACTACGCACTATATGGATGAAGCAGAAGTATTGTGCGATAGGGTAGCTATTATTGATAGTGGAAATATTATTGCATTAAATTCTCCCGATAAATTAATTGATGAATTAGTGGCTACTGGTTTTGAAAGACCTAAGGAAGTAAAGAAAGCCAATTTGGAAGATGTGTTTATTCAAATGACGGGGCATGATCTTCGAACCTAATAATTCATAACTCATAATTCATAATTCATAACTCATAATTCATAACTCCAAATGACAGACCCACGATATCCAATTGGTAAATACGAGCCTCAAGCATTTTCTACAGAACAGAAAGAGAAATGGTTATTAGATCTACATTTTCTCCCTCAAGAAGTAGAAAAGGCAATACTAAATTTGGATGAAGCACAATTACATACGCCTTATAGAGAAGGTGGGTGGACATTGCATGAAGTAGTACATCATTTAGCTGATAGTCATATAAATGCTTATTGTAGATTTAAATTAGGACTAACAGAAGATAAGCCAGTGATAAAACCATATTTAGAAAATGAGTGGACCTTACTCGACGATGTAAAACAATTGCCAATCAATATTTCATTAACGTTATTACATGCATTGCACCAAAGAATGTATGTTGCTTTAAAAAACATTTCAAACGAGCAGTGGATGCGTGAAGTACATCATCCCGAAAGTAATAAGGACATGAGTTTATGGTTTTTACTTGGAATGTATGCTTGGCACGGGAAACATCATACAGCACATATCACTTCATTACGTGAACAAAAAAACTGGTAATGCATATATCCAAAAAATGGAAATTAATACAATCAGAACAGTTAGTAAAAGATAGATGGGCAGATGTTCGCAAGAATGTTTATGAAAAAGCGAACGGTTCATTAATTGAACCATTTTATATATACGGTTTTCC
>JAYTXG010000383.1:0-3350 GCA_043743375.1 Sphingobacteriia bacterium | reverse complement strand
GGAACTAGTAAAAAAATATTTATGCTCCTTAGTTCCCATTACCGATAATTTTTTTGCCGCGCTCAACTCGGCTGTTTTTAGCGATGGCTCATTCTGTTATATTCCAAAAGGAGTTCGGTGCCCGATGGAATTATCCACTTATTTCCGCATTAATGCAGAAAACACTGGGCAATTTGAAAGAACACTTATTATAGCAGAAGAAGGAAGTTATGTAAGTTACCTTGAAGGTTGTACAGCACCGATGCGGGATGAAAATCAATTGCATGCGGCAGTAGTGGAATTAATTGCATTGGACGATGCAGAGATAAAATATTCAACCGTACAGAACTGGTACCCTGGTGATAAAGAAGGAAAGGGTGGCATCTACAATTTTGTAACCAAGCGGGGAATTTGTAAGGGAAAAAATTCTAAAATCTCATGGACACAGGTAGAAACAGGCTCAGCAATTACCTGGAAATATCCGAGTGTTATTTTGAAAGGAGATAATTCTGTAGGCGAATTTTATTCCGTGGCGGTCACTAACAATTACCAGCAAGCAGATACTGGCACAAAAATGTTACACTTAGGCAAAAACACAAAGAGCCGCATTGTATCAAAAGGGATTTCTGCTGGTTTCAGTAATAATAGTTACAGAGGTTTGGTGCATGTTAGTAAAAACGCAGCCAACGCCCGCAATTATTCTCAATGCGATTCTCTTTTACTGGGCGATAAATGTGGAGCTCATACTTTTCCTTACATCGAAGTAAAAAACAATTCGGCTGTAGTAGAACATGAAGCCACTACTTCAAAAATTGGCGAAGACCAGATCTTCTATTGCAACCAAAGAGGTATTGATACCGAAACAGCGGTTGCATTAATTGTAAATGGATTTGCAAAAGAAGTGATGAACCAGTTGCCGATGGAATTTGCAGTGGAAGCGCAAAAATTATTAGCAATTAGTTTAGAAGGTAGCGTTGGGTAATAGTAAAAGAATCATTTTAAATAATCGATCATGTTAAAAATTGAGAATTTACACGCAGGCGTTGAAGGAAAGAAAATTTTAAAAGGTATTAACCTTCAAATAAAACCAGGTGAAGTACACGTTATCATGGGCCCAAATGGCTCCGGAAAAAGTACACTGGCCTCTGTATTAACCGGAAGGGAAAATTACAGAGTAACCGAAGGTTCAATTGAATTTTTTGGAAAAGATTTGATGGGTATGTCACCTGAAATAAGAGCAGGCGAAGGATTATTTTTGGCTTTTCAATACCCAGTAGAAATTGCTGGATTGAGTACAATCAATTTTATTAAAACATCGGTAAACGAAATCCGTAAATATCGTGGGGAAGAACCCTTAGGTGCTGTTGCTTTTCTTAAATTGATGAAAGAAAAAATGGCACTCATGGACATTGAAAAATCTTTATTGAGTCGTTCTCTGAATGAAGGATTTTCTGGCGGCGAAAAAAAACGCAATGAAATTTTTCAGATGGCGATGCTTCAACCTCGGCTTGCGGTGCTAGATGAACCCGATTCGGGTCTGGATATTGATGCTATCCGTATCGTGGCAAATGGGGTAAACAAATTTCGCAATAAAGACAATGCTGTTTTAGTAGTTACCCACTACCAACGCCTTCTTGATTATGTTGTACCCGATTTTGTGCATGTATTGTACAATGGCCGTATAGTAAAATCAGGTACTAAAGAGCTTGCATTGGAACTGGAAGAAAGAGGATATGACTTTATTAAGAACGAAATTGATGTTGAGCATTACATATAAGTTTGATATCAAAAATTAAATAACATGAACACAATTGAATATTTTAAAGAACGGTTTGAACAATTACCTTCAGAGAATTGCAGCAACATTATTAGCTCTTTGCGAGCGTCTGCTTTCAATGCATTTAGCAAGATGGGCATTCCTACTATGAAACATGAAGAATGGAAATATACCCATATCAGCGGATTGTTTAATAAAGAGTATGATTTTTCTCTATCGCCAATTAACATTTCAAAAAAGGATTTGAATGCCCTTCGTTTGCCTGGTCATGAACGAGCCAATGAGTTGGTTTTTATAAACGGTATATTCTCTTTCTCGCTTTCTGTAATCCGTTCTGCTGAATTAATTGTGTTGCCATTAGAAGAGGCGGCCACAAACGAGTATAAAGATATTGTTGTAAAGAATCTAGGGCATTGCAGCAGTTATTTAAAAGATGGTATCAACGCACTCAATACGGCATTTTTACAGGGTGCTGTTTTTATTCATGTAAAAAAAGGAAAGATTACAGAACATCCTATCTACATTTATAATATTGCAGATGCTAGGTCAACCAATATTTTGGCTCAGCCCCGCAGCCTAGTGCATATTAGTGAGCATGCGCAACTGCAATTAGTAGAAACATACACTACCATTGGACTGAGTGAAAGTTTTACTAACCAGGTAATGGAAATAATAGTGGAAGAAGGTGGCATGGTTGAATATTACAAAATTCAAAATGATGCTCCTCATACTAATCAGGTAAGCACCACACATTTCCGTCAGGTAGGTAAAAGCTATATACATACAGTGCTCGTATCTTTAAATGGCGGCATTGTTCGCAATAATCTAAATGTGGTTTTAGAAGCGGCGTATAGCGAAGCACATTTATATGGCTTGTATTTTCCAATAGGCCAAACACATATTGATAACCATACGCTGGTAGACAATGTAAAACCCAATTGCCTGAGTAACCAATTATATAAAGGCATTTTAAATGACAATGCAACTGCTGTGTTCAATGGAAAAATATTTGTTCAGCCAAATGCGCAAAAAACAAATGCTTATCAATCCAACAAAAATGTTTTGCTTTCAAACTCGGCTAGTGTGAATGCCAAACCACAATTAGAAATTTTTGCTGACGATGTAAAATGTTCACATGGCTGCACAGTGGGCAGGTTGAATGAAGAAGGTCTTTTTTATTTACAGTCAAGAGGTATTCCTGAAAAAAAAGCAAAGTCTTTATTGGTTCATGCATTTGCCATTGATATACTGGAACACATAAAACTTGAACCTATCCGGATGTATGTTGACCAGTTAATTTCAGAACGCTTAGAATTTAATATAGCATGATAGAATCAGTAACTATACAAAATAAATTGGATGTTCACTCTATAAGGCAACAATTTCCTATTCTTAACCGGGAAGTAAAGGGTAAGCCATTAATTTATTTAGATAATGCAGCTACTTCGCAAAAACCACAGGTGGTGATTGATGCATTGGTAAATTATTATTCAAATTACAATGCTAATATCCATCGTGGTATTCATACCCTAGCAGAAGAGGCTACACTAGCTTTTGAAAATACCCGTGATGCGGTGCAGCAATTCATTAATGC
>JAYTXG010000382.1:0-2175 GCA_043743375.1 Sphingobacteriia bacterium | reverse complement strand
TTCTGATGTATTTGAACGCACATTTCTATTTACAATAACTCCAGAGCCAGTCAGGTATTCTCCATTAACTAATCCTATGTTATTACTTTTGCCCCTTGTGCCTTTAGCATTAAAACTGATGGTTGTTAGCGAATCAATATTAAATTCATTTTTTGAACTTATACTTTGCCTCCACTTATCACTCTTGTTTGCGGAGGTTTCATTATTATAAAACACTGTATCTGGTAAAATGTATTGGGTGTTGGTATATCCTTCACCTCTTAATCGCAAACTATTGTAGTTAAAATTATTGGCTGTATTGCTGATTCTTTTACCAAATTTTTTGTTCAGCATAAAAGCACCTTGCAGTGTTTCAGGTATTCCTTGTTGATTGTATAATGAAAATTCTGAGTCACCTGTGTAATTAAAGCTAACTTCACCGTTTTCTATACTTGAACTTATATTACCAAAATCCTGTTCTTCTTGCCAGTTTAATCCATTCCTGCCTGTTCTGTCTGCCGTAATTAAAGCGCCTGTTTTTAATGTGCTGGTAAATTTATTGGCAGTAACTTTTCCTGTATAGTATTTATTAAAATCTGTACCACCTTCTGCTTTTCCAAAATATCCTTTTTTGGCATCTTCTTTTAAAATTAAATTAACAGTTTTAGTTTTAGTTCCATCATCAATACCTGTTAAAGTTGCTTGGTCGCTTTTTCTATCATACACTTGAACTTTTGCAACATCTTTTGCATTTAAATTTTGAGTGGCCATTGTGGGGTCATCACCAAAAAATTCATCTCCATCAACTAAAACTTTTTGAACTTTTTGTCCCTGTGTAGTTATCTCTCCTTTACTATTTACTGAAATGCCAGGCATTATTTTGAGTAAGTCTTCAACAGTTGCCCCTGCTTTTACTTTAAAACTATCTGCTAAATATTCTGTGGTATCTCCCTTAAGCCTGATAGGTGCAATAGTTTGTTTTACAATTATTTCTTGTAAAATATGCGCCTTTGTTGAAAGACAAATAGTAATAGGTTGTTGTACCTTTTCATTTAATTGTATGGAATCGATCCAATCGGCATAATTGGGGTAAGTAACTACCATTGTGTAAGTACCAACTGTTGATGTAGATAAAGTAAATTGACCATTTTTATCTGCCCTAGTATAATTTACTAAACTAGAATCTTTATTATTCTTAAGGTAAACTACCGCATTTTCTAATTTAATATTATTTAGTGTATCTGTTACTGTTCCTTTAAGTTTAATTTTTTGGGCGAATAAACCATTGATACAAAAAATATTAATTAGTACAATCACTATTAATGATATTATTATTGATTGTATTTTCATGTTAAATTTTGGTATTACAATATTAATTGATGTAATTCAGTGTTATTGATGCTGATTAAGTTGGTTTCCACAAATAATTGTTAACTAACTTTAATATGTTTATTGCTCAACTAACGACTGTTAGTATTATTCAGTATATTAGCTGCATAAATTAAATTGCTTCGTAGTAATAAATATTGATAGTGAGAATTGTAATTGAGCATACTAATAGTTTGAAACTTTTATAAAATGAGCGAAACAAATAAAAACCTCTTCTTGTCAGAGCAAAAAGCAAAAAAATTATTTAAACTGATTGAAGATAGTGGGCTGATAATTGCAGGAAAAACTGAGCAACAACTCTGCGATGAAATTGTGCAAGTTGGCAAGAAAGATTTTGGCATTGAAGATCATTGGGGTAAAAAAATTGTAAGAACTGGTATCAATACGCTACAACCTTACGTATCAAACCCTCAAGACTTAGTTATTCAAAATAACGATATATTATTCTTAGATTTTCATCCAGTTTTTGAAGGTTGGGAAGCGGATCTCGGAAGAACTTATATTTTAGGCAACGACCCATTAAAACATAAAATAAAGAAGGATATTGAAATTGCTTGGCACGAAGGCAATGCTTGGTACTTTAAACAAACTAAACTTACTGGAGCAGAATTTTTTAATTATGCCATTGGTCTTGCAAAGAAATATGGTTACGAATTTGGAAACGCAATTGCTGGACATATTATTGGTAGGTTTCCACACGAACAACCAGATAACCCCAACGACTTATGTTTAGATGTACATCCCGATAATCATAGTGACATACTTCAACTCGATAAAAATGGGAACGAAAGGCATTGGATTTTGGAA
>JAYTXG010000381.1:0-3220 GCA_043743375.1 Sphingobacteriia bacterium | reverse complement strand
GCAATGACCGATATGAAAACTATACTAACTAACGCCTGATAATTGATTCATGGAAAATGTAGCTACGCAAAATTTATTGTGCTTTGGGTTAGATGTTATTGGAGCTGAAAAGCGCCTTAAACATATTGTTACTCATACACCACTTACCTACAATCATAACTTATCTAAAAAATACCAATCTCGTATTTTTTTAAAAAGAGAAGACCTTCAAATTGTACGTTCCTATAAAATACGTGGAGCATACAATATGCTTAGTAGCTTACCTAAGGAGCAATTAAAAAAAGGAGTAGTTTGTGCAAGTGCAGGAAACCATGCTCAGGGATTTGCTTACAGTTGTAATAAATTAAATATTAAGGGGGTAGTTTTTATGCCCATTATTACACCTAATCAAAAAGTTACTCAAACAAAAATGTTTGGTGATGGTAGCATTGATATAAAATTGGTAGGCGATACTTTTGATGATTGCGCAATAGCTGCCAAAGAATTTACAGAAGTTTATGGGATGACTTTTATTCCACCATTTGATGATATTAAAATTGTTGAAGGGCAAGCAACTGTTGGCAAAGAAATATTGGATGACTTACCTCATACCGATTTTATTTTTGCTCCTATAGGTGGTGGAGGTTTATCTGCGGGTATTGGAGCATATTATAAAACATGGTCGAGGCATACTAAAATTATTGGAGTTGAACCCGAAGGCGCACCTTCTATGTATGAGGCATTAAAAGCGGGCCATCCAGTTACTTTAGATAATATTGAACGATTTGTAGATGGAGCCGCAGTAAAGCGTGTAGGCGACTTTCCATTCGCTATTTGTAAAGAAGTGTTGGATGATATGCATTTGGTAAATGAAGGTAAAATTTGCACAACTATTTTAAAATTATACAATGAAGATGCAATTGTTGTAGAACCAGCAGGTGCCTTATCTATCGCAGTTTTAGACGATTATGCAGAAGTAATAAAAGATAAAACAGTTGTTTGTATAGTTAGTGGCGGCAATAATGATATTGATAGAATGCAAGAGATTAAAGAAAGGTCATTGCAATATGAAGGGCTTAAACATTATTTTTTAATCAGATTTGCGCAAAGGCCTGGCGCATTAAAAGAATTTGTAAATCATGTACTAGGTCCCACCGATGATATTACTCGGTTTGAGTATATGCAAAAGCACAATAAAGAAACCGGACCAGCCCTTGTTGGAATTGAGTTATTGGAAAGTGGCGATTATGCTAAATTAATTGCCAATATGAAAAAGTTTAATGTTAACTATACGCCAATACTACAAAACGATAATGCATTTGGTTACCTTATTTAGTGGTTGAATTAAATAGTTTTTTCTTGAAATAAATATAATTCGTTGAATTATGCAAGTGTTAAAATTTGGGGGGAGTTCTGTAGCAAATGCAGAAAATATTAATAAAGTAGTTGCAATAGTATCTGAAGCAATTGAAAAAGAGCCTGTAGTATTAGTTGTTTCAGCGTTAGGCGGAATCACCGACCAATTAATTCATACAGGATCGCTTGCAGCTGCTGGAAATGAATCGTATAAATTGGAGTTAAGTGCTATTGAGCAAAAACATTTAGATGCGGTAAGATCATTATTACCTATTCAAGAACAAAGTGCCACATTAAGCTGGGTAAAGCAAAAGCTTAATAAATTAGAAAGCTTATGTGATGGAATATTTTTATTGGGCGAATTATCGCCCCGCATAAAAGATCGACTAGTTAGTTATGGCGAGCTGTTATCATCTTATATTATCTCTTCAAAGTTTGCATCGATAGGAATTAACCAGCAATGGATTGATGCCAGAAATTTAATCAATACAAATGATCAATACGGAAATGCTGCTGTAAATTTTGATAAAACCGATGCAGCAATTGCTCATTATTTCTCTGAAAATATATTTAAATTATATGTTGTTCCTGGATTTATCGCATCAAACGATAAAAAATATACTACTACTTTAGGAAGAGGGGGCTCTGATTATACTGCTGCAATTTTTGCTGCCGCTTTAAACACTGCTACTTTAGAAATATGGACTGATGTGAGTGGAATGATGACGGCTGATCCACGTTTAGTTCAGCACGTAAAACATATTGAAAGAATATCTTACCAAGAAGCAATGGAGCTTTCTCACTTTGGCGCAAAAATTATTTATCCGCCTACCATTCAACCGGTGATGAAAAAAAATATTCCCGTATGGATAAAAAATACATTTAAGCCAGAAGATATAGGAACTATCATTCAAGAAAAGGTAATTGAGGATAAAGAAATTATTCGCGGAATTTCTAGTATTAATTCTATTAGCTTATTGAGTTTAGAAGGTAGTGGTATGGTGGGTATTCCAGGTTTTTCTAAGCGATTGTTTGAAACACTTGCAATAAAGAATATCAATGTTATACTAATTACACAAAGTTCTTCTGAACATTCTATATGTGTAGGTATTAGTGAAAGCGATAGTGTAAATGCTCAAATAGCAATTGATCTAGCTTTTGCTTATGAAATTGAAAACGGTAAAGTAGATCCTGTAAAAGTAGAATACGGACTAAGTATTGTAGCTGTTGTTGGGGAGCAAATGAAAAGTCACCCTGGCATCAGTGGCAAAATGTTTGGCGCTCTTGGAAGAAATGGAATAAATGTAAGGGCTATAGCACAAGGATCATCCGAAAAAAACATCTCTGCTGTATTATCTGCTAATGATGTAAAAAAAGCAATTAACGTATTGCATGAGATATTTTTTGAAACTACTTATAAGCAACTAAACATTTTTATTGCAGGTGCTGGCAATGTAGGTGGTAAATTAATTGGACAGATTACTCAGCAGTTGAATTATTTAAAGGAACATTTGAGATTGCAAATACAAATTGTTGGTATTGCCAATAGCAAAAAAATATTATTAAATGATGCAGGAATTGACTTGACTAATTGGAAACAATTATTGAATACCTCAACTGAGGGTAATATCCATTCTTTTGTAACAGCCATTATAGATAAAAATTTGCGCAATAGCGTTTTTGTAGATGTAACTGCAAACGCGGAAGTAGCTACTGTTTATGGAACACTTTTGCAAAAAAGTATTGCAGTAGTAGCTTGTAATAAAATTGCTTGCTCATCATCTTACGAAAATTATTTGCACCTAAAATCATTATCACGCGAATTTAATGCTCCATTTTTATTTGAAACAAATGTTGGTGCCGGATTACCGGTAATTGGCACTTT
>JAYTXG010000380.1:0-1501 GCA_043743375.1 Sphingobacteriia bacterium | reverse complement strand
TTATTGATTATGATAAAGAACATGAATTATCAGCACAGGAAGAAGATGATATTCGTGAATTAATGGGTAAAGAAACAATAGAAGAAGGTTCGGATAACTGGTGGGTTTATGCACTTATTTTATTGCTGATTGGAGTTGGGGCTCTGTTATTTTATTACGTTTAACGTATGTCTTCATTAATTCATTGTTCCGTTTGCCCTGCTTGTTTTTCCCCATCACTTGAAACTGTGCTGTCTGTTGTAGATTATACTGTTAGTAAAGAGTCATTTTACATTTGGCATTGCACTGATTGTTCACTCCGATTTACTCAAGATATTCCTGATTCGATTGATATCACTCCTTATTATCAATCAAATAGGTATATTTCTCATAGTGATACCAAAGAAGGATTGATTAACAAATTGTACCATTTAGTAAGAACTCATACACTAAAACAAAAGTATAAACTCATAAAAAAAATAACAAACTTACCAATTGGTAAATTGTTGGATATTGGAGCTGGTACCGGTGCTTTTGCCAACATAATGCAAAAAAACGGATGGGATGTAATAGGACTAGAGCCAGATGAAACAGCTAGAGAACAGGCTGTAAAAAAGTATCAAATTCAACTTAATTCAACCGATAATATCAATCAATTTGAAAATGCCACTTTTAATGTAATAACGCTTTGGCATGTGCTAGAGCATGTGCACGACTTAAAAGAATATTGGAATTATTTTAATAAGTTAATAGTGAGTAAAGGTCAATTAATCATTGCCGTTCCTAATTATACGTCGTCCGACGCAAAGCATTATGGAAAATTTTGGGCAGCTTATGATGTGCCGCGACATTTATATCATTTTTCTCCTAAATCCATTGAACTTCTTGCTTCAAAACATGGATTTATTTTAAAATCAATTCACCCAATGTGGTTCGATTCGTTTTATGTTTCAATGCTAAGTGAACAATATAAAAATGGGAAACCCAATTTGCTTAAAGCCTTTTGGAATGGATTAATTTCTAACTATAATGCAATACTTGATAAGCGTAAATGCAGCTCAATCATTTATGTTTTTGATAAAAAAGATTAATTAAACTTTACTTCAGCAATAAAAGGCCATCTTTTTCCAGTGAGATAAAAACTTTTCTTTTTTTGATCATAAGCTATGCCATTTAACACGAATCCTGCATCTAATGTTCTTGGATCATAATTGCTGCCAGCCTCTTTCATTAAATTGGATAGATCTACTTTACCTTCAATATTGCCCGATTGAGGATTTATTTTTAAAATAATATCTGTCATGTATTTGTTGGCATAAATAGATCCATTTACATATTCAAGTTCATTAATGCTGTCTATATATCCATTGTTGTCTGATACACCAACTGTTCGTTCAATTTTAAAAGTTGTAGGGTTCACAAAGTATAAATTGCTACCACCAGTACTAATAATTAATGAGGTATCATTATGGGTAATTCCCCAACCTTCAAAAGGCCATTCAAATTCATTTTCTTTTTTAAA
>JAYTXG010000379.1:0-4598 GCA_043743375.1 Sphingobacteriia bacterium | reverse complement strand
TAAGTTCTCCTTCTATTAGTGGGTAACTGAATTTATACCTTTTGCTGGTTTTAATATTATCAATCCATACATGAATAGTAGCAGCTTTTAATTTAAGTGCCAGATAATTAGGTACAGAAACATGTATTTCCAAAGAGTCACCTTTCTGGTATGCTTTTTTCGATAATTCTATATGCAATGAATCCAAAGCAAATAAATGGAAATTAAAAATTAAAAAAATAAACAAAAATATGGATTTCATGCAATTTTTATTTTAATTCTATCTGCATAATTAACATTTATTTAGTTAATCTCTATGGGTTATCTTTGATAAATAATTGTTAATGTAAATTATGAGAAAGCTTAGTCGGTTGGCAGAAACTTTAATAGGTAGTGAAATAGTAAAATTAGGGAATGCAATTAATGAGCGCATACGAAATGGAGAGACTATTTATAATTTTACAATTGGAGATTTTAACCCGTCAATTTTTCCAATTCCTTTTGAGTTAGAGCAATTAATAATTGAATCCTATCAAAAACATTATACCAATTACCCCGCAGCTGAAGGCATATTAGAATTACGACAAGCTATTGGATCTTTTATTAAAGAATGGGAAGGTCTCGATTTTAAACCTTCTGAAATTCAGGTTGCTTCTGGAGGAAGACCATTAATTTATTCCTTATTTAAAGTAATTGTAGATAAGGGAGATAAAGTGATTTATGGAGTTCCATCTTGGAATAATAATCACTATGTGCATTTAACAGATGGAGAACATTGTTTAATAAACTGTAGCCCCGAGAATAATTTCATGCCAACTGTGGCAGATATTAAAGCAAACATTAATGGCGCCACCCTTATTTGTTTATGTACGCCACAAAATCCAACAGGAACAACGCTTTCAAAAGATTCATTGACCGCTATTTGCGATTTAATTATTGAAGAGAACTGCCGGCGTAGCGCAGATGAAAAAAAACTGTATCTAATGTTCGATCAAATGTATTGGACCCTAACTTATGGTGAAACCGTTCATTACAATCCTATTGCTTTAAATCCTGCAATGAAGCCATACACTATTTATATAGATGGCATTTCAAAAGTATTTTCTGCCACTGGCGTTAGAGTAGGATGGGCACTTGGCCCAGAAGATGTTATTGCCAAAATGAAAGCAATATTAAGTCACCTTGGCGCTTGGGCACCAATGGCAGAGCAGAAAGCGCTCGCTAAGTACCTGCCTATGAAAGAAGAGATTGGCAAATACTTAAATCATTTTAAAGCAGAAATTGAAGAAAGGCTTCAAACTATTTACAAAGGATTTATTACATTAAAAGCAAAAGGGTTTAATGTGGATGCTGTTAGTCCGCAAGCTGCTATTTATTTAACTATTAAAATAAATTTAGTGGGAAAGAAAACGGCAGATGGTAAATTGTTGCTATCTCAATCGGATGTTACTTCTTATATTTTAGGCGAGGCAAAGATTGCGGTTGTACCTTTTTCAGCATTTAATGCTGGAGCAGATAGTACTTGGTACAGGCTAAGTGTGGGCACTTGTATTAAAGAAGAAATTCCAACTATGTTAGCTAAGTTAGAAGCTGCTCTAGAAAATCTAACTTAGTTTTTATTATTGATGAAAATAAAGGGCTTATTGGGGTTGTCTTGTAATATTTTTTTAACCAAATGCTCTTTGTAAATTATTTTTCTGCGATTGATATCGATTATTTCATTTGCCACACAAAAGCTACCCCAATTCTCGACAGGTATTAAAATCAAGTTCAATATTTCTAGTTGACGATCTATTTCAACTTGTGAAAGATGTTTGATGTTAGATAAAACCAATAAATCTCTATTCATAATTGCCTAATTAATGCTTGGGACAACCACAGTACGCGGTTTTCTTCGATTTTTGAAAAACACCGCAAGAACTAGTTACCATAATAGATAGTAACAACAAAACAAGAATTTGGTTTATTTTCATCTTCATATTAGACTTCTAAATTACTGAATTTGAGCTCATTTAAAAAATATACCATTTTAGTTGCTCCTTTAGATTGGGGCTTAGGGCACGCTACTAGGTGTATTCCAATCATTCGAGCATTATTAAATATTGGTCATAAAGTAATTATTGGTGCAGAAGGAGCCCAGCTGATACTATTAAAACAAGAATTTCCAGCAATTAAATTTGTTGAATTGCGAGGCTATCGAGTGACGTACAGTAAAAAAAATATTTTCCTTTCGTTGAAGATTATTGCTCAAATACCCTCAATAGTTAGAACAATATATGCTGAAAATAAATGGCTAAAAAAAATAGTTGAAAAAGAAAAAATCGACTTAATAATTGCTGATAATCGCTTTGGATTGTACCATAAAACAATTCCTTCTATTTTTATTACCCATCAACTTGTTATAAAAGCAACATTCAAGTGGTTAGAGCAATTGATTCAATCGATTAATTATAAATTTATCAATCGATTTACTGAATGCTGGGTGCCAGATATAAAAGGAGTTCACAATATTGCAGGTATTTTATCTCATCCACCTAAATTGCCTTTAATACCAGTTCAATATATCAATCTACTTTCTCGTTTTCAACCAAAAACTACAATACAAAAATATGAATTGTGCATTTTATTATCAGGTCCAGAACCGCAGCGCAGTTTACTCGAAGAAAAAATATTACTTTCCATTGCAACAATAAATACAACTATTTTATTGGTTAGGGGTAAACCAGACAGCAACCAAATCCTTTTAGTTCCTAATAATGTTACTGTTGTAAATCATTTGAGCACCCATTTATTGGGAGAAGCAATTCAACAAAGTGAATTCATATTAAGCAGAAGTGGATACACCACAATTATGGAGCTTTTGGCACTAAAGAAAAAAATGATATTGATACCTACTCCATCACAAACTGAACAAGAATATCTTGCAAAAAATTTAATGAATTTGAAGCTAGCCATTTCAGCAAACCAAACTAATGTTAATTTAAACAACCTGCTCAACCAAGCTAAAGCATTTGAATACAAAACTTTTTCTGTGAAAAAATTTGATGAAGATAACCTTGATGAATTCATACAAAATGCAGTTTCTTAATTACTAAACTTACATTTGTAATGAATGCAAAATAAAACCAAAGCATACCTTGCTGCAATAGGTGCCAATTTTATTTTTGGAAGCAGTTATGCTATTGTAAAGTATATCACACCATCATTCATTCATCCATTCGGACTCAACTTTGTTCGTGTTACAGTGAGTATTATTTTATTTTGGATTTTATTTTTATTTAAACCAGGTAAAACAAGAATTGATAAAAAAGATATCCCACGATTTATTTTGTGTGGTCTTACTGGAATAGTAATTAATCAATTATTTTTTATAAAAGGACTATCACTTACTACTGCAATTCATAGTTCACTACTTTCTTTAGCCACGCCAATTTTTATAACCATCATTGCGGCGTTGGTATTAAAAGAAGGGTTTACTATTGTGAAGGCAATTGGATTGGCATTTGGCATTGGAGGAGCTGCTTTATTAATTATGATGAAAGACAATACTATAGTAGGAAGCGATATGCTATTGGGCGATATAATGGTATTAATAAATGCTATTTCTTATGCATTTTATTTAGTAATGGTACGCCCATTGATGGCAAAATATTCTGGTATTCAAGTATTAAGATGGGCATTTACAATTGGGGCTATAGGTATACTACCATTTGGACTGCCTCATTTTTTATCAACGAATTGGTCGGCATTTCACATTAGTCAATTTATTGCATTAGGGTATGTTGCCATTGCAACTACTTTTCTTGCCTACCTTTTAACAGTATATAGTATTTCTTCAATTGGGTCTTCGGCAACTGGTGCATTTATTTATACCCAACCTGTTTTTGCTGCTGTAATTGCAACATTATTTGCAGGAGAGCTTTTTAGTGTAATCAAAGCAATGGCTGCTTTGCTTATTTTTACTGGAGTATACTTAGTAAATTTCAAGAAACCAACTGCTATACCAGCTTAGGATAGTCGAAAAACCAAAACTCCTTTTTGCAAGTCCTTATTTTATTCCAACCTGCCGTATAAAGTTTAACTGCAAACACACCACAAGTTGGCATATTGTCAATTTGGTTTGTTCCTAAAGAATTAATAAAATCGGTGATGCCGGGATTATGTGCAAAAATTGCAGCAGTATTAATCGTGGCATTAATTGTTTCTAATACTTCATAATATGTTATTGAAGGCGCGTGGTATAACTCTTTCTTTTTACTAATATCAGTAGCTTTTTTGTTATACTCTTCAGCAAAATAAGTTGCAGTAGATAAAGCTCTTTTTGCTGTACTTGAAATAAATGTATCAATCTTAATAGCGTTTTCAATAAGTCTTCTTGCCATTTCAGGAGCGTCTTTAATTCCACGTTCATTAAGTGGCCTATCAAAATCGGTTTGTCCTAAATTGGCCCAACTACTTTTTGCATGTCTAATTACCAATAATTGTTTCATACCTAAAAGTTACAAATTGCCATGTACATTTGTACAAATGGCGATTACTAAATTACCTATTGATGAATTTTTAACACTTAGTAAGCACCATCATGTGCTTGATGTAAGAAGTTTGGGTGAGTTTAAACA
>JAYTXG010000378.1:0-6826 GCA_043743375.1 Sphingobacteriia bacterium | reverse complement strand
TCAGAAAGTTTAATTTTTTCTTTCAACTTAACTTTTTCAACAAGTAGTAAAAAATAACTACTAATTGATTTTGAAAGCTGAGTGTTGTAGTTAGTAAATTCATATTCCTTTCTTTCAGAAAACTTTTGGCAAGAGTAAAATAAGATAGGCGCAAACAATAAAACAAAAAGCTTGATTAGCAAATTTGTTGGATTGTTAAGATACATGTTGTATATCTAAACCAATTTATTGAATAAATCTTACAACCGCAATTTTTTTTATTTAATTCTTGTAGAAATATTTTCAAAATGTTGATCGTAATCTGATCGTATCGTGCCTAAAACCCGATCCCAAATAAGTGTGTACAAACCATAATTACCTTTAAAATACTGATGGTGTTGGTTGTGATTTGTAGAAGTGTTAATCCATTTACCAATTGCGGTTTTATTAAACCCTCTTGGGTATAACTCATATCCAAGATGACCATAAACATTATAAACAATAGAAAATAAAAAGAAGATAGCTAGGTGAGTAATATGAATTGGAATGGAGAAATAGAAAATAACAACTATTCCCTGTTCTACTATGGCTTCTAATGGGTGAAAAGCATAGGCTGCCCAAGGAGATGGATTGGTAGAGTAATGATGTACTAAATGAATGTGCTTAAATAATAGAGGGTGATGCATTATTCTATGAGCAAAATAAAAAAAGGTATCGTGCATAAAAAACATGATAGGAAAAACCGAAAAATAATACAGCCAACCATAATCTGCTATTTCTTTGTACCTAGTTGTATGCGGACCGATAGTGGGACTATTTAAAAGCACAATTACCAAGCTAAAAATAATCATTGTACTTAATGAGTATCCTCCTTCTCTCAAATAGTCGATTATTCTTGGAAATTTTTGTTGAATTTTTTGATAAAATAATTTATTTTTCAACAACACATAAAAAACTAAAAAAGCAATTAGCGCAACTAAAAAATAACGAGAGCCAATTTTGTCTAATGCCATAAAAAACAAATTCCAATTCATAAAAACATTTTATATTTTAATGTGCCTCTAACCAATTTTTACCTCGCCCAACTTCTGCTTCAACAGGAACATTGTTTGGTAGAGGAAGCGCATTTACCATACAATCTATAATTAATTTTTCTAAGTCGTCTGCTTCTGATTCTACTACATCAAAAACCAACTCGTCGTGAACCTGCAAAATCATTTTCGAATCCCAACTCCCTGCCTTCATCTCGGTATGAATTTTAATCATTGCCATCTTAATCATATCTGCTGCAGTTCCTTGTATTGGCGAGTTTATGGCATTTCTTTCGGCAAATCCCCTAACTGTAAAATTGCTACTATTTATATCTTTTAACCACCTTTTTCTTCCCATTAAGGTCTCTACATATTGATGTTCTTTCGCAAAATTAATTTCATCGTCCATGTATTTCTGGATATTAGGAAACTCTTTTTTATAGTTATCTATAATTTCTTTTGCTTCGGATCTGCTTATTCCTAAATTATCAGCTAAACCAAAAGCGCTCTGTCCGTATATTATTCCAAAATTTACACTTTTAGCTTTATAGCGCATTTCTTTTGTTACATCCGTTTCGTTTGTTCCATATATTTTAGCAGCCGTTGCAGTATGTATATCTTTTTTTAAACGAAAGGCTTCGCACATATTTGGATCGGCACTAATTGCTGCTACAATCCTTAATTCTATTTGCGAATAATCGGCACTCATTAATATTCTTCCCGCAGCTCTTGGAATAAAAGCTTTTCTAACTTCTCTACCTCGCTCCGTTCTGATGGGTATGTTTTGTAGATTGGGATTATTACTACTTAACCTTCCGGTTACCGCAACTGCTTGTGCGTAACTTGTATGCACCCTTCCTGTTTTTGGATTAATCATCTCTGGCAATGCATCTACATAAGTAGATTTAAGTTTAGTTAATTCCCGGAAGTCTAAAATATCATCAACTATTTTATGTTGATTGGCTAGTTTTAATAAAACATCCTCACCTGTTGCATATTGACCAGTTTTTGTTTTTTTTGCTTTAGGATCAATTTTTAATTTATCAAATAACACTTCTCCTAATTGTTTTGGTGATGCTAAGTTAAAGCGAACCCCCGCTTGTTTATATACACTCTCTTCACATCTTTTTGCTTCTACTTCTAGCTCTTTGCTATAACTATTTAAAAAAGATTCATCTATTTTTATACCTTCAAACTCCATAGCGGCCAATACTCGCACCAACGGATTTTCTACCTCTTCAAAAATTCGTTCAACACCTTTTTCTTTTAATAATGGTTTAAATACTTGTTTTAACTGTAGTGTAATATCGGCGTCTTCAGCTGCGTATTCTTTTATCTTTTCTATTTCAACATCGCGCATACTTCCTTGATTCTTACCCTTTTTCCCAATCAATGTTTCGATTGATACGGGTTCGTACCCTAAGTATTGGGCACTCAGCAAATTCATGCTGCGCCTCCCTTCTGGCTCAATCACATAGTGTGCAAGCATCGTATCAAATAGGCTTCCACCAACTTCAATGCCATACCATTTTAGAATCAACAAATCATATTTAATATTTTGACCAACCCAGGTAATTTTTTCTTCAAAAAACAACCGTTTAAAATTATTTAATAGTCCTTGTGTTATTTGTTGATCTGATGAACACGCAATATAATAGCCCCTATTTGGTTCGAATGAAAAACTCAATCCAACTATCTCTACATTATTTGGATCAATTCCGGTTGTTTCTGTATCAAAACAAATTTCCTCTTTAGTTAATAATAAATCAATTAATTGATTGATAGCAGTTTCTCCTTCCACTAATTGATATATATGATTTGTATTTCCAATATTTTTCTCTGCAAGTATGCCCACACTTACGGTTGTTGTGTTTTCTACTATTTCTGCCTCCTTGCTGTTCTTCGAAGAACCATGTTTAGTTTCAACAACATTTCCAAACAAGTCTGTTTGTACTAGATCCTGCACCGATTTAAAAGAATTGAATGTTTCTCCCAATATTCTTTTACCCAAGGTTTTAAATTCTAGTTCCGTAAAAATTTCCGCAAGTGCTTCTTTATTCCATGCTGATAATTTATAATCTTCTTCGTGAAATTGAACAGGCACGTTCGTAATAATGGTAGCTAGTTTTTTACTCATTATTGCCAATTCTTTTCCTGCTCTAACTTTTATTCCGATAGATCCTTTTATCAAATCTGAATTAGCCAATACTCCTTCAAGTGTGTCAAATTCTTTTAATAATTTTGCTGCTGTTTTTTCACCCACCCCGGGTATGCCAGGAATATTGTCTACCGTATCTCCCATCAATCCCAAAATATCTATAACCTGATCAATCCTTTGAATATCCCATTTTGCACAAACTTTTTCTGCTGTTAAAATTTCCTCAGCTCCTCCCATAAATGGAGGTTTATAAATAAAAATATTCGGCTTTATTAATAATTGACCATAGTCTTTATCTGGTGTAACCATGTAAACATCATATCCAAGATCGCCAGCTTGCCATGCTAATGTGCCAATTATATCATCTGCTTCATAGCCATCCAATTCAACAACGGGTATATTAAATCCTTTTATAATTCTTTGAATGTCTGGTAATGAAGCTAGTAAGTCTTCGGGTGCCTCTTGGCGGTTGGCCTTATAATCTGTAAAATTGATGTGCCTTTCTGTTGGAGCATGAGTATCAAAACAAACGGCCAAGTGTGTAGGATTCTCTTTGTTAATCAGATCAAACAGCGTGTTAGTAAATCCAAATTGAGCATTGGTATTTACTCCTTTTGAAGTAATTCTGGGATTTCTTATTAATCCATAATATGCACGATAGATTAGCGCAAGTGCGTCTAACAAAAAAAGCTTTTTAGCCATTGTGCTAAGATATGAAATACCCACACAAAAACCCCCTCTCGTATAAACGAGAAGGGGTTAAAAAAAAACCACGCTATTTAATACCGTACTTGTATTTGTAACGTTCGTATAATTGTTTTTGTTTGTCGCTCAACTCAACTTTTCTTCCTTGAATAAAAGCATGCAAAACTACACTGCTTTTCATATCTAATATATCACCCTCACTCACTACAATATTCGCATCTTTCCCTTTTTCTATTGAGCCAGTGATATTGTCAATGCCTAATATTTTTGCTGTGTTTAATGTTATGGCAGATAATGCTTCTTCGGAACTGATGCCATAAGTTGCTGCCGTTCCTGCATTGAAAGCTAAATTGCGTCCACGGTTTTGTGGATCGTCATCATTAATACAATACAACACACCTGCTTTTTGTAGTGATGCACAAACTTTATATGGTTGATCTACATCATCATCATCTAATGTAGGAAGACTGTGCATTTGACTTAAAATTACTCCAATATTGTTCTGTTTTAATAGCTCGGCCATTTGCCAGCTTTCGGTTGCACCAATAAGTACAACTTTAAATCCAAACTCTTTTACAAAGTCTATTGCCAATAACATTTGTTTTACCTGATTGCAGTGAATAAAAAGCGTTTGTTTTTTAGCAAATAAATTTCTGGTAGCCTCAAACTTTAGGTTAGGACTTTTTTGTTCGTTTTCGATATATACTTTTGCCTCACGAAAAAATTGTTTTACTGCTTCAATTTTATCCAAGGCTTCTTTTGCAGGATCTCCTTGTTGAGGAAAAAACTGTGCAAATAAAGCAGCTTGTCTACCTCCACCAAATCGAGATAATAAACTTGGCATATAAAAATTCATTCCCATATCTGTACTATAAGCCGCATCTTCCTCATTCCAAGCATCAAGTTGTACTACTGAAGATTGTCCGCCTATCAATGATCCAACTGGTGCTGTATGCGCCAAAAGAATTCCGTTCGAACGAAGTGTGTTGGTTATTTTAGAATCGGCATTGTAAGCAGCAATAGAACGAACACTTGGATTTAAATCTCCAATTTCATTGAAATCGGTAGAGCTTCTAATTCCAGATATTTCTTGCAATCCTAGGGTAGAAGCAGGGAGAATTAATCCGGGATAAACATGCTTACCCTTAACGTTATAAACACGAGCATCATCTGAAGGCACAGTAATATTTGTTCCAACTTCTTCAATTTTTCCGTTGTTTATTTTAATGGTAGCATTTTCAATAACAGTTCCGTTTCCTACATGAACTGTTCCATTAGTTATAAAAAGCAAACCTTTTTGTTGTTTTGCAGGATATACTGTTTCCTGCGCCGTTGCTATACCTGATAACAACAACAAACTACTTAGTGTATATATTAATTTTTTCATTTAATTATTTTATTGTTTAGCATTATTTAGTTCTTCATCTTCGATATCTATTTCTAGCATTCCCAACTTATGTCCGTGATCTAAACAAGTACTAATGTATTTATAACTAGGAGTAAATGGTAAAACGGGAGCACCACCTTTTTTCTCTCCCACCATTTTACCAATTAATCTGGTACGCTCTGCTTTTACATCTTTTCTCATTGCCGCATCTTTTTCTCTATCAAAGAATATAGTACCATCTACCATTGTATACATAGCTTTTGCATAAATACTCAAAGGATTATCGCTCCACAACACCAAGTCTGCGTCTTTACCCTCTTTAATGCTTCCTACTTTATCATCAACGTGTAACATTTTAGCAGGATTAATGGTTACCATTCTTAATGCTTCTTCTTCGGTTAGGCCACCATATTTTATAGACTTGGCCGCTTCTTGATTTAATCTTCTCGCCATTTCAGCATCATCTGAATTAATTGCAACATTTAAACCTACTTTAGTCATGATTGCGGCATTATATGGAATTGCATCTTGTACTTCGTTTTTATAAGCCCACCAATCAGAAAAGGTAGAAGCAGCCGCACCGTGCTCCTTCATTCTGTCGGCCACTTTATAACCTTCCAAAATATGAGTGAATGTATTAATGCGGAAACCAAATTTTTCTGCCACTCGCATGGTAGTTAAAATTTCACTAGCCACATAACTATGACAAGTAATAAATCTTTTCTTGTTCATAATTTCTACTAACGCTTCTAATTCGAGGTCTTTTCTAAAAGTTGTACCGCCAGCAATTTTTTTAGCAGCTTCATAAGCTTTTGCTCTGTTGAATGCGTCGGTTAATACTTGTTCAACTCCCATACGAGTGTCTGGAAAGCGAGTATTGCCAGATGTTGATGAAGAACGTTTTACATTTTCGCCTAATGCAAATTTTATAAATGGATCTGCGCCTTTAAATTTCAATCCTTCATCATCTGTACCCCAACGTAGTTTAATTAATTGCGTTTGTCCCCCTATTGTATTCGCAGAACCATGTAATATATGAGATGTTGTAACACCGCCGCTTAATTGGCGGTAGATATTAATATCATCTGGATCTAAGTTGTCTTGAATACGAACTTCAGCTGTTACCGACTGGCCTCCTTCGTTGGTTGATGCAGATGCAATATGTGAGTGTTCATCTATAATACCTGCAGTTAAATGTTTGCCAGTACCATCAATTATTCTTGCAGAAGCATCGTTTAATCCCTTTCCTACTTTAACAATTTTTCCGTTTTTTACCAATACGTCTGCACCCTCTAATTTACCCACTTTGTCGCTGGTCCAAACTGTAGCGTTTTTAAACAATATGGTTTCTGGTTTTGGTATCATGCTATCAGCATTTCCAAAAGCTGTAAATGGATAAAATGACCCGCCTAGCTTAGGAATAGATTTTGGTTTAGTTGTATCTGCCTTTGCTACGGTTAATGAAATTAAACTTGCACTCCAAGTAATTGCATTTCCCAATGAATCAACCCCTGTTCCATTCCAAGTAGTACCATTACTATATCCTGTTAGCCTTGTTGCATTTGC
>JAYTXG010000377.1:0-6717 GCA_043743375.1 Sphingobacteriia bacterium | reverse complement strand
CCCAAAAAATAAGTTTCATATTTTTTTTATTGTAACTACAAACGTGCTTTCAAAAATGCTATAGTTTTAGTATGAGCATCTTCTGTAGCTTCTTTATTAAAGCTTGGATTACTTGGATTTGCAAAACCATGACCAGCTTCATATTTGTTGGTAGTTATTTTTTTTCCTACAGTGGCCATATCTGCTTCAAATTTAGTAACAACTGCTGGAGCAGGGCTCTGGTCTTTGTTCCCAAAGAAACCAATTACATCACAGTTTAGTGTCTTCAGTTTATCGAGATTGGTTTCTGGACGTCCATAATACATTATGCAACCAGCAGCTTGTTTGCCAGCCAATAAACTTGATTGTAAGCTCCACATTCCTCCAAAACACCATCCAATAGTGAATATTTTTGCATTTGGTCCAACAAAATCAATAGCTCCTTTTACAATGCTTTCCAAACGATCGTTGGTTGCACCTCTCATTAATTTCATTGCACTATCTGCTGTTGCTGCTACTTTGCCGTCGTACATATCTAGTGCAATTACATTTACATTGCCCAATTCTATTGAGAGTTTTTCTGCTTCCTTTTTGATGTTGTCATTTAATCCCCACCATTCTTGAACCACAAAAATCCAATTCTTCGTCTTTTTCTTGCTTTTTATAAGATAACCTAAGGCTTCTTTACCATCTGGAGATTTAAAGCTGATATTAATTCCTGTTTGGTTATGCAAAATAAATGGGGCAGGATCTTCATGCATTGCTGCGAACTGAGGAGTTAATGCTTCTGTTCTAAATTGCTCACGAACATCGCCACTAAAACAAGTTTCATAACAATCTGGTGAAAGTAGCTTAGGTGATGGCGATTTATAAGTATTGGCCAAAAAAGCAGCAGTTGATAAAGCTGCAAAAGCAACAAGTAGTATTCTTTTCATAAATATTAGTGTAAGATTTAAACGTAAATTAACACTTTAAGTTGACGAAAGTTTAATTGCGTATTACTATTTTTCTAGTTTGTTTTTTTGCAGTAGATTTGTATGACCTCATAACTATTTCTGTTCATCAATATCTGGTCAAATAGTTGTTCTTTTTGCATTATCACTTAGAATAGTCAATTTGCTACCATCAGTAGCATTCTTTCACTAATCTATAAGTTTTTTATGGGGGTACCTAACAAACAATAAATTTTTTATATGGCTAAATACATTTTTGTTACAGGTGGTGTAACAAGTAGTTTGGGTAAAGGAATTATTGCAGCTTCACTTGCAAAATTATTACAAGCAAGAGGGTTACGTGTAACTATACAAAAATTTGATCCTTACATTAATGTAGACCCAGGTACTTTAAATCCGTATGAACACGGTGAATGCTATGTAACAGAAGATGGGGCTGAAACTGATCTTGATTTAGGACATTATGAGCGATTTTTGAATATTTTTACTACACAAGCCAATAACGTTACAACCGGCAAAATTTATCAAACAGTAATTAATAAAGAAAGAGCTGGAGTTTTTTTAGGTAAAACAGTTCAAGTAGTTCCACATATTACCGATGAAATTAAGCATCGAATGTTGTTATTAGGTAAAGACGACAAATACGATGTTGTTCTTACAGAAATAGGAGGTACCGTAGGTGATATTGAAAGTTTACCTTTTATTGAAGCTGTTCGACAACTTCAGTGGGAATTGCCTGAGGAAGATGTAATGGTAGTTCACCTTACATTAATTCCTTATTTGAAAGCAGCTAAAGAATTAAAAACGAAGCCTACTCAACACAGTGTGAAAATGTTGAGTGAAACTGGAGTACATCCTGATATTTTAGTGTGTAGAACAGAAGAGCCTTTGAATAATGACATTAAGCGAAAAATTGCATTATTCTGTAATGTTAAACAAGAAGCCGTAATTGAAGCAATGGATGCAAGCACTATTTATGAAGTTCCCTTATTAATGTTAAGAGAAAAATTAGATTTGATCTGTTTAAAAAAGATGAAAATTACTAACTACGGCGAACCAGTTTTAGATAAATGGAAAGGATTTTTAGATAAGCTAAAATATCCTAGAAGTAAAGTTACTATAGGATTGATTGGAAAGTATATTGAGCTTCAAGATGCTTACAAATCTATTTTAGAAAGTTTTGTGCATGCAGGTGCAATGAATGAAGTAAAAGTGCAAGTAGTAAATGTGCATAGTGAATTTATTACTGATGAAAATGTTGCAGAAAAATTTTTGGGATTAGATGGGTTATTGGTAGCGCCGGGTTTTGGGAAAAGAGGAATAGAAGGGAAAATTATCGCAGTAAAATATGCTAGGGAACATGGCCTGCCTTTTTTTGGTATTTGCTTAGGCATGCAAATGGCTGTAATTGAATATGGAAGAAACGTATTAGGACTGAAAAATGCACATTCTACCGAAATGGATGATAGTACTTCACATCCGGTAATTAATATGATGGAAGAACAGAAAAAAATAAAGATGATGGGAGGAACAATGCGGTTAGGCGCTTATCCTTGTGAGATAACACCTGATACATTGGCATATAAAATTTATGGACAAACTTCAATTACTGAAAGACATCGTCATAGATATGAATTTAACAACGATTATTTAGATCAATATACACAGGGAGGAATGATTGCAAGTGGAAAAAATAATGAAACAGGGTTAGTTGAAATTATTGAATTACCCAATCATCCATTTTTTATTGGTGTTCAATATCATCCAGAATTAAAGAGTACAGTAGAAAGCCCTGCTCCATTGTTTGTAGGATTTATTGATGCTGCAAAAAAATACAACGATCATAAGAGTTCCTTAAAAACTTCTTCAATGAAAGATGCAATCATATAGTTATTCAATGGTTTCTTTTATTAATGCACGATCAATTTGTAAAATAATTCTACCCATAAATATTCCTAGTAATAATGATACCCACCTTTGTGGTATTACTGTAATAAAGAAGTATGATTATGTTAATGTTGCAAAACACCAAGTGCCAAGCACCAGCATTACGATAATTGCATACCTATTTTTGTCGATTAAACAGTCTTTTAAGAGATCTTCTTCCGCTGTTGAAAGTCACCATAAAAACCTTTTATTTATTGGAAGTGATCAAGCTACCGCCATACCATAAGTGTTATTTAATTAGTAATAAAAATCTGATTGATTGGCGGGTAGGAGAAGAGAAGGTTGCAGGAACAACCATTTTTTAATATTTATTGATTTTTAACGTCTTTTATTGTTATTTTGATGACTATTCAATTTGAAACACACAATTGTCGATTCAAATAGTACCTTAGCCGCTCAATAAAAATTAGCATGAAGACGGATAAAAATTCGGTCATTGGATTTGTACTGCTTGGAGGATTATTTATTCTTTATTTCTGGTACACTGGTCAGCAGCAAAATGCTGTATTAAAATTAAAGCAACACCAAGAAGATTCTTTGGCTAAAGTGGCTGCTAGTAGAATTAAAATACTAGATACTATTACTGCAAGAATAGATTCATTAAAAAGAGATACTGCTTTTAGAAAAGCTACTGCAGGTAACTTTACCTCGGCTGCTTTGGCTACAGAGCAATTGGTTTCTATTGAGAATGAAGTTTTTATTGCCACTTTTACGAATAAAGGTGCACAGATAAAAAGTATACAATTTAAAAAATTCAAAGACGGAAAAGGCAAAGCTGTTGTTTTAGCTGATAAATCTACTATTGGGTATTCAATTAATACTTCTTCTGGGCAATCTGCTAATTCAGAAAGCTTGTATTTTAATGTTGGTAACATACAGAGAAAAGCTGATAGTAGTCAGGTTATTAGCTTTACATTAGAAGCAGTAAATGGACAAAAAATTGAACACCAATTTATTGTTAGGAATAATAGTTATATGATAGATTGGAAATTGGTCATGAATGGAGCAGATCAGCTATTAACTAATGGTGCTTTGAATTTAAATTGGAGTGTAGCTACTTCGCAAATGGAGCGTACGGCTGTATATGAGCGACAAGTATCTAATATTTGTTTCTCTGAAGGAAATGCATTTGATTATATTTCTTCCAAAAAAGAACACACATTCGAAAAAAATATTCAATGGGTATCTGTTGTACAACAATTTTTTAATAGCACTTTTATAGCCACTAATAGTTTTAATAGTGGATCAATCAAATGGGAACGTAAAACAGATACTACACATGATCTTGCAACTGCAATGGCAAGTTTGCAAATGAAAGTACCAGCAGCTTCATCTATTAATATTCCATTTCAATTTTATATTGGTCCTAGTGAATATAATCTCTTAAGTAAGCAAGCTCCAGAGATGGATAAGATTGTGAATTTAGGAAGAGATATGTACTCTTTTGTTCGTCCGATCAATAAGTATATTATTATGAAAGTATTCGACTTCTTTGCTGCTTTCGTTAGAAATTATGGTTGGGTTGTTTTACTTTTAACTTTGTTTATTCGATTGGTGACTGCCCCACTAACATATAGTAGTTATTTAAGTGGTGCAAAAATGAAGGTAATGCGCCCTGAATTGGATCTTCTTAAGAAGAAGTTTGGTGATGATCAGCAAGGATTTGCAATGGAACAAATGAAATTGTTTAGAGAAGCTGGTGTAAATCCGCTAGGAGGTTGTATTCCAGCCATATTACAGATTCCAATTTTCTTCGCCCTATATAGTTTTTTTAATTCCAATATTGCATTAAGAGGACAAGAATTTTTATGGAGTAAAGATTTATCATCTTATGATTCTATTGCAACTTTGCCTTTTATAATCCCTGCTTTTGGAAATCACATTAGTTTGTTTACAATTACTGCGGTAATTACAAGTTTTTTAATTTCTATTTATAATATGAGTATGACGCCAACTCAGGATAATCCTGCGTTAAAATACATGCCATACATTTTCCCATTCATGCTATTATTTATCTTCAATAGTTTGCCTTCTGCATTAACATGGTACTATACAGTATCAAATATTATCACATTGGCATTACAATTTACAATTCAGAATTACATTATTGATCATGATAAAATTTTGGCAAAAATAGAATTGAAGCGGAAAGCACCAAAAACCCAAAGCAAATGGCAACTCCGTTATCAACAAATGATGGAGAGTAACAAAAAAGTGCAAGACATGAAAAATAAAACAACTAAGAATAAGTAGTTAACCCTAAGCCCTTCCACAATCGGAAGGGTTTTTTTAATTAATTTCATTAATATGAAAAAAATGAATCTGGCATTGATGTTAATATTTGCTAGTATAGAGTTAGTTGCTCAAACTCGGGTAGTTGCAGAGTGCACTGTAAACTATGGCATTCAAATAAATGGAATTGAGGCAATGGATAAAGAAACAGAAACCATATTAAAGTCTAGTTCCAAAACAGTTTTTATCAAAGGAAATGATAGTAGAGTTGATTTAATGAGCACTTCATTTTTACAAACATTAATTTATGATAAAAGCAACGGAAATGCTGTGATACTTAGGGAACTTGGGGCAAACAAATTCATGACTAAACTAGATAATAAGGCATGGATATCTCAAAATGCAAAATTCTCTGGTATGCTTATTACTTACATTAATGAAAACAAAACAATTTTGGGATATGAATGTAAAAAGGCCAATTTGCAATTGAAAGATGGAAGTATTTTTACAGTTTTTTATGCGTTAGCAATTGCTCCATCTGTAAAGGAATTTGAATATCAATTTAAAGATATACCAGGTTTTGTTTTAGAATATGAGGTTGTTGAAGGGGAAAGTCAGAAAATTACATATACTGCTACGAAAATTAATTTTAATCCAGTTCCTGCTTCCAAATTTGATATTCCTACAAGTGGGTATAGGATCTTGAATTAGTGCGTGGTAGGAGTTGGCGTTTTAAACTTAGGAACTTTTACTTTAAACTTGTATGGATACACATATGTAGTATTACCGTTATTGTATTGTAACATACTGTTTACTTCACTGTTTTCTATGTTGAGTGAGGAGGATGGAACATAAACTCCTTTGAATTGCATATTAAACTTAATAGCATTTAATGAGAGACCCTTCTTCGAATAGTTGTTTAAACTCTTTAAAGAATATTTGTTGCTTTTAGTTTTCTCATCCACTATTCCTGTAAAGGAGAGTGCAGCAAAAGATAACTTTATACTCAACATGAGTATGGTTACTAAGACTATTTTTTTATTATTTAACTGATTGTTCACAAAGTAAAGGTACAGTTATTACTAATTGCAGTAAAAATTATTTATTGTCAACAATCGTTAATAAAGGCCTAAATCTGCAAAATTTCATCAACATTCACGCAAAACATCAGAATATTGACCTAAATTGGTTTAACCTTTATCAATATGCGAGATAATTCATACCGCGAAGAACGTGAAGAAATGAAGGAACTGTTAATGCAGTACCAAAATTTAAAACACGGTAGATCCCATAGTTTTTTAGAAGAAGAAGCATTTGAACGAATAATCGATTATTACGATGAAAAAGATGATGTTCCATCAGCTATAGAAGCTTCAGAAATTGCATTAGAACAATTTCCTTATTCTTCTAATTTGATGATTAAAAAAGCAGATTTATTTTTAGCAACCAGAAAATACCAAGATGCATTGGATATTTTAGAAACTGCAGGATTATATGATAGCAGTGATCTTAACTTATACATTTTAAAAACTGATGCGTATTTAGCATTAGATCAACAAGCAAAAGCGGTAGAGTTATTGGAGGCTGCATTGGCATTATTTGAGGG
>JAYTXG010000376.1:0-1567 GCA_043743375.1 Sphingobacteriia bacterium | reverse complement strand
TTGCCCACCCTTTTATACCTCCGGGAAATTCAGCAGGTATTTGAACAACATAAAATACTTTATCTGGATCTTCTCCTTTATCAATATATGATACACCTGCAATAGATTTTTCTATTGGGGCATTAACTATATCATTGTTTTTTTCTCCTTCCTGATTAAAATTACTAATTACTTTATTGTCTATTTGATCAATTGATTTTACTTCATCTTCTGGAGTTACTTCAATATCTTTTACAATTTTTGGTGGAGTTACAGCAACCGTTTCTAGTTTAAGCTGTTCTTTTTTTATAGGTGGGGGTGTTTCAATTTTTTTTGTCTCATCTTTAATTGATTCTAATGAAATATCAATAGCATTAAGCACACCAGCTTCCTTTTTACTTGCATTAGCCATTAAAAATAGAGTAACAAATAAAGTTGCAATAATTAATGTAGCTATTAATGCTTTTCTTAATCTGCCGTGGTATGTTTTTCGTAAATCATAAGCACCATAACTTTTATTTTTTCCATCAAACAAAATATCGAGCCACTCGCTCTGAAGGATCTGATTTTTATCCATAGTAATGGTTTACTATTAGGATACATCTATCAAGTTTATTCCATAAAAATTACTATAACTAATTAAAAGATGAAGCTTAACAACAAAAAAAAGCTCCGATAAATATCGGAGCTTGGTATAAAAATTTTTAAATAAAATTATTCTTCTGAAACTAGGAAAGTAATACTTTGCTTGTGTCGATAAATTACGTTTCTACCGTTTTGAACAGCAGGTTTCCATTTTGGTCCTTTCGAAATTACACGAACTGCTTCAGATTTTGTACCATAGCCTGGATCATTCTCTGCTACAACATCACTAATACTGCCATCCTTTGATACGATAAAGGAAACAACAACAGTATATTTTCCAGCAGGTGCGCCATTTTCAACTGGTAAATCTCTATTTAAGTTGCGCTCCAAGTATTTAGCCCATGCAGCAACTCCTCCAGGAAATTCAGCCGCAATTTGCACAACAGTAAAAACTTTGTCATAATCTTCTTCTTGCTTGGGTGCTGCTACCACCCCTGTTCCACTTTCAACTGGTGGTGCAACAATACCATCATCTTTTGCCCCCTCCTGATTGATGGTTCCAATTTTAGTATCTTCTAATTTGTCTACCTCTTTAATTACATCATCTGCTTTTACTTCTTCATCCTTCACAATTTTTGGTGGAGTGAATTTAGTAATTTCCACTTTTGGCGGTTCTTGCTTTGGTGGAGGTGGAGGCGGAACATCAGGTTTTTTTTCTTCCTGTTTCACATTCTCCAATGAAACGTCTTGCACTATGAGTTCGGTTTTTCCTTTGCCTACCCTATTAGCTAACATGTTACCACCTATAGCCAATAAAATAATAAAAAGTGTTCCTATTAGAGCACGTGTAATGCGCTGATTGTAGGTTTTACGCAACTCATAAGCACCGTACTCTTTGTTCTTTCCATCAAAAATGATGTCAAGCACATCGGCTGTCATGATTTTATTTACGTCCATTGTAAAAATATTAATTTGTTAGTGCTCGTTGATTTTACTTAGCAGG
>JAYTXG010000375.1:0-1857 GCA_043743375.1 Sphingobacteriia bacterium | reverse complement strand
GCCCACATCATCTAATAATAATAATTCTTCTTCTGTTTTTTGCTCAAAATCCAATAAATGATTTACGGAGTTTGCCAGTGTTTTTGCGGTAGTTTCTCCCACAAAGCGAATGCCCAATGCATATATTAACCGAAACAATGGTTGCTGTTTACTTGCTTCTATGGCAGAAAATAAATTATCAATCGATTTTTTTCCAAATCCCTCCATTCCACTAATCCTACTTTCATGGTTCATTAAATCATATACAGCAGGTATGTCTTTTAATAAACCGAGTTCATAAAATTTTCGCACATTGGCTTCTCCAAAACTTTTAATATCCATGGCATCTTTACTCACAAAATGAATTATTTTTTCTACCACTTGCGCCTCACATTCAATATTTATACATCGCCAAACTGCTTCTCCTTCTTCCTTAAATAAATTACTTGCACAAACTGGGCAAGCTGTAGGAAATACAATTGCTATTTCACCACCTGTTCTTAATTCTGGTAACGATTTTACAATTTGTGGAATTACATCTCCTGCACGTTCTATTAAAACCTGATCTCCAATCCGAAGGTCTTTTAGCTGTATATATTCTTCATTATGTACCGAAATACTCGATACAGTAACACCTCCTAAAAATACTGGTGTTAGTTTTGCAACTGGTGTTACTGCACCTGTTCGCCCCACCTGAAACTCAATACTGTTAAGTGTTGTAGTTGCTTGCCGGGCTTTAAATTTAAAAGCAATTGCCCAACGTGGATGGTGAGATGTCATACCTAGCTTGTCTTGCAGTTCTATACTATTAACTTTTACCACCATGCCATCTATCTCATAAGGCAATTCATCTCTTTTTGCTTCAAATGACAAGCAATAATCAATTACCCCCTCAATACCTCGAACTACTTTTTTTTCTTCCTTTGGCGAACGAAACCCTAGCTCCCACAACAAATCTAAAGTGCCCGAATGGGTAGATAAGTCTTCATTAATATTTTCATTGTTAGTTGTTGCAACATAACTCACATGGTATAAAAACGCGTCTAAATTTCTTTCAGCCACGTCTTTTGGGTCCTTCATTCTTAAACTTCCAGATGCTGCATTTCTTGGATTGGCCAATGGAGATAAACCTTGGTCTATTAATTGTTGATTGTATTGATAAAATGATTTTTTATTTAAAATAATCTCTCCTCTTATTTCTATTTGTTGAATTCCTTTCAACGAAAAGGATGCTGATAAAGGAATTGAACGAATCTGTTTAATATTTTGGGTAATATCTTCTCCTTCTACACCATCACCCCTTGTAGTTCCTCTAATCAATAAATCGTTCTCATAAATCAATGAAATACTTGCCCCATCAAACTTAGGTTCTACACAATAATCTATAATTGATAATCCACTTAGTTCCCTGGCTTTTCTATCAAAATCAATTAAATCTGCAGCATTATAACTATTATCTAAACTTAGCATTGGTACTAAATGGGGTACCGTTATAAACCCTCTATTTAAACTACTTCCCACTCTTTGTGTTGGAGAATCTGCTGTAATTAAAGTAGGCTGTTCTTTTTCTATTTCTGCCAATTGTTTAAATAATTGATCATACTCATAATCTGCTAATAAGGGTTCGTTTAAAACATAATATCGGTATTCATGAAAACGCAGTACTTTTTTTAATTGACCCACTATTTTAGTAGTATTCTCTGTATTGCTGTAGGATAATAATTGTTTTGTTAAGTTATTCAAAACCGAATGCTGTTCTGGTGTATACATATTTCTTACTTGGTTTTATAAAGATAAATCCTAAACTTTGTATATTGCTAAACGATTGCAAAGGTAATATCTCCCTTTTGCTTAACGTATTCCATTATGAATAAAAAC
>JAYTXG010000374.1:0-7344 GCA_043743375.1 Sphingobacteriia bacterium | reverse complement strand
GAACCATTGCAGATCTTGATGCCAGCGAAACAATTAAGCCTGAACATATAGCAGAAGCAATTCAGTACAGAAGTTTAGATAGAGAAGGATGGGGAGGATAAACAAAATTTAATATTGACCAGTCCTTAGCATTACTAAAGTACATGCTTCAAGCACTTGTATTCCTTTTTGTTTAGCAAGATTTTCTAACTCATCATTTTCAGTGCCCGGATTAAAAATAATTCGTTTAGGATGAAGCGAAAAAATATAATCGTAATATTCTTTTTGAGCAACAGGATTAAGATAAAGCGTAACAGTATCTACGTCTTTTTCGGCAGGATGATCGGTGATAATAGAAGTTCCATTAATCATTCCGGCTTTTCTTCCAATTGCTACAACTGGGTGATTTTGCTTAATCAAATTTTGTACAGCTAAATAACTGTAACGTTCGGGATTATCGGAAGCCCCTAAAACAATTGTTTTTTTCATTACGCAGTTGTTGAATCTATATGCTTTTTGTGAGAGCCATCACAATATGGTTTATTTGCAGAATGGCCACAACCACAAAAGGAAGCTTTCTCTTTTACATCAATTGCTCCATCAGCTTTTGTAATAATACATTTAGATAAAATTACAATCGGACCTGCTGCTTTAATCAATATTTCAGTACCCGTATTTATTTGTTCTTGTTCCATTAAGCAAAGATACATTAAAGCCTTTGATTGAATTTTACTTCACCGTTAATCTTATTCCTACAAAAAATCTTACTCCCTGATTGGGAGCATACACATAATTAGGATCAAAAGTTAATGCATAAGGATTATTGGGGGTAGAAAGCGCTTGTCCATTTGCTCCATATTGCACTTGCTTATCAAAAGGATCGTTGGTTCTCGCAATTATAAAAGGATTATTATTGGAAGGCAAGTAATTCAAAAGGTTCTTAACTCCACTATAAATTTCTATTGAATGCCAACGATGAAAGCTGAATTGAATGTTCTGTAAACTCCACCAAGGAGAATATTCTTTTCGAGGATCGAGTGGACCTAATAAAGGTAATCGCATTGGTCCATAACAATTTCCTGTATAATCAATGTCTACATGTAATGCTTGTATTTTATATGATATAGCCCAAGTGCCTGTAAACCTTTCTGTTAATATTTGTTGTGTTTTTACACCATTTTCATTTAATGAAACATCTAAATAAGTAGCCCCTAATAAAAATTTCCAGCCACTAGATAATGTTATATCTGAATTTACTGAAATACCTTTACTAACTGCATACCCATCTAAATTATTATAAATAATTTTATTGGGATTGATATCATAATTACCAACTATTCTATTGTTGAAATAAGTATAAAAAGCAGCTGCTTCTAAATTTAAAGCAGCTCCGTTTAACCCGTATATTTTATGAATATAATTTATATTAGCATTAATGGAACGCTCGGGTTTTAGCTCATTGTTTATCACAACTTGTCTTGCTCCTGTTAATGCAGCATGATCTTCAGTAAATAAATTGACCACCCTAAATCCAGTACCAATATTGAATCTCAATATATTTTTTTCGTTAATAGCATACTTATATGCAATTCTTGGAGTAATTATATTTCCGTGAATTGAATTATAATCATACCTAATTCCCAACAATAATTTATGGTACTCATTCAATTTTATTTCATCTTGAGCAAATAACCCTGGTAGCCAAATTTTTTGAGGAGTTGATCCAATTTTAGTAGGATCAGTAGCACCTGTTGCAGGTGTGTTATCTGCATAAAAAGTATACCTTATTGCAGCTCCTATTAACCAATCGTGCTTTCCATTTACTTTATCCCAAGTGAGTTGAGAAAATACAATTTGTTGTTTTCCTAAATAGGCAGTACTGCCATATCTACTGTCTTGATCATGTTGATTGTAAGAAAATGACAAAAATATTTTTTCTTTTGTTGGCAATTGATAATTTCCAAGCAATTCCCATCGATTGGTATAAATGCTTTCTCCATAAATACTATCTCCTCCCCTAAATTGTTCATTCCAATTCATTCCTCCTCCCCACCTATTTTCAGAATAATATCGAGCTGACAAACTAAATAACCTATATTCTTTGCGATTGAAATTCCATTTTTGAAAAACAGATATTCTTTTCTGCAAAGTCATATCGGTGAACCCATCTTTATTATTGTCTTTCGGATTACTATATATAAAATGATTAATACCTGTTAATACATTAGCTTTTGATCCTATTTTAACAGTAAAGCCAAGATCCATATTTAATTCACCCCAACTAGTTGACATTAAATCTGCCGAAACTCGAGCACTATTTTGAGGGTTTTTAGTAATTATATTGATCAACCCACCTATTGCTTCACTTCCATACAGTGATGATGCCGGACCTTTTACAATTTCTATTCTCTCCACCAATGAATTGGGAATTCCTGATAATCCATATACAGTAGAAAGGCTACTTACTATTGGCATTCCATCAATCAATACCATTGTATAAGGACCAGGTAGTCCGTTAATTCTAATATCACCCGTATTGCAAACATTGCAATTAATTTGTGGCCTTACACCATTAATATTTTGTAAGCCTTCAAAAATATTGAAAGTAGGGTTTTTCTTAAAAAAAGTTGAGCTATACAATTCAACGGGAACTGAACTTTCCACTCTTTTAACCGCCTTCATTGTTCCTGTTACTACAATTTCATTTAAGGTAGCATTCAATAGGATGTTTTCAGGTCTGGTCGTATCTGATTGAGCCAAAATATGTTCTGCAATTAACATTAAAAACAAAAATAGCAGCCCCTTTCTCATACAAATCAAAAATAGTTATACGAACAAAAATACATTTGTTAGACTATCCTAACAAATATTGTTTGTCTAAATTAGCTAAATTTGAATAATGCTATCATTTACTGAGGAAAATTACCTTAAAACAGTTTTTCAAATTACCACAGAGTCCTCCACTAAAATAGAGGCAGGAACCAATGAAATTGCTAAACATTTAGGAGTTAAGCCTGCATCGGCAAATGATATGCTCAAAAGATTGAAGGAAAAGAAACTAATTAAATATGAAAAATATGGGAAATCATCTTTAACCAAAGAAGGTAAAAAAATTGCCATTGAAATTGTACGCAAACATAGGCTTTGGGAGACATTCTTATTTGAAAAATTGGCATTTAGTTGGGATGAAGTTCATGAAGTAGCTGAACAATTAGAGCATATTCAAAGCACCAAATTAATTGATAAATTAGATCAATTTTTAAAATATCCTTCACATGATCCTCACGGAGATATTATACCAAATGCAAAAGGAGAATTAAATTTACTAGTACGTAAAACATTATTGGAAGAAACTGTTGGTCACAAATGCAGAATGGTAGGAGTAAAAGACAATAGCGCTGCATTCCTTCAATATGTAGACAAACTAGGATTAGCCATTAATAAAACTATAAAGATAAAATCCAAGGAAGTGTATGATGATTTGATTGAAATAGAAGTGAATGGAGTAAAGCACAACATTAGTCCAAAATTTGCGCAGAATATTATTATTGATTGCGAAGAATGCAATAAGCCATAATAATTAATTATCAATTTCAGCATTGCCTTTTTTCATTTGTTGAAGTACCTTCTCAAATTCATCTGAGGTCATATTCCTTTTTTTTCTTCCATCTATTGCTTTCTGTTCCCAAATAATTGCCTCTTCTGTGTTGCCGGTACTGTATAGCAATCTTGCATAAGTATCTGAAATTTCTGGGCCTTCAAAAAACGCTAACGCTCTTTTAGAATAAATTAACGCTTTGTTTAAATAAACGGAATTTTTAGTGTAAGAATAAATATTCCAAGCTCCTTCATTAAGTTCAGAAGCATAAAATTGCGACTTTGGAGCATATTTTACTGATACAATTAAATTGTTTTTCAAAATTCTTTTCTGTAAACTATCTGGTAATTTTTGTAATAACTCATCTTTACTGAATACTGGATTAGCTTGACTTATAGATTTTTGAAGCATCAAAGAATCATCTCTGTAAATGTCTTCTGGTTTTATTTGCATATAAAATCTGTCCACATAACCGAAAATGCTTCGTATATAACTCGCAGAATCATTAACTCCTTTATAATATTCAAGCATTATCTTCAAATTGGCTCTTTGCCCATCTTCTGAATTATTTGCAAATGAACTTTGACGAAATTGTGCAACTTGATAGCTATACGAACTATTTTTTTCTACAATTGCCTTATTGAGTGATTTATCAACTATTCGATTATTAATTTGAACTCTCTCTTTCATCGACAATCTCCACCATGCCATCATATAATTATCATTATTGGTTGAAAGATATTTAATTGAAAATGTATTTATGCCAGGAGCACAACGCAAAATATATTGCAAAAATTCAATGGATTCTGCCGAATCTTTAGGCGCTTTAATTGCAAGCTCATCTATAATATCAAAACTTGGCTCAAATCCTATTTGAATCGTTTTATCAATAAGCTTTTTGATTGCTTGGAAATTGCCGATTTTGTTATAGTAATCTTGTTTCAGATCACTAAAAGAAATGCTAGAATTATTCAATTCAGCCTTTGCTTTTTGAATCCCTTGAACGTATAGATAATAATAGCTTTGGCTACTATGCATTACATTAAGAATATTCATTTGTTGATCAAACCATATAATCCCAAAAAAATCTTTTGGTATTGTATAAATCATATTTGATTTAGTAACTTCTTGAGGAATAATTGTTTGATTGATAAGTATGCAGTTGCTATCAATAGATAGTTTTGCTGATTGAAGACCAACTTTTGCAACATCATTACACTGACGGCACTTAGCAGATTCCACTACCATCATTATAATTTTATTTTCCTTTTTTGCCTTTGCACCTGCCTCAAAAAGTGTCAAATTTTGATATTTTATTTGACTAAATAAGCAGGTTGTAACTAAAGAAAATACTAGTAATAAAAAAGGCTTGTTCATAAAAATTGGTTTGCAATAAAATATAAATTAAAAATCAATTTCCAACCGCAATTGTTCTTTTAAAGTTTTAAGTAATGGATATTGCTCAGCAATTCTTTCGAATTTTTGCTTGCTATTTAATCGCAAATGCAATGGTACGTCTTCTCTTTCTCCAGCTTCTACTAAAACAGAAAATTCGATAGATCGGTTATTAAATAACTTATGTAATTGTTCCTTTAATTCTAATTTTTCTTGTTCTACAAATTTTTGGGCAGTAATAGCAGATACCCTAACCGTAAAGTGTATATCTGAATCAATTTCTAAGTTCGCAATTTTAAAAGTACCTGCAGCTGAATGCTTTAGTTGTTTTTCAAGCACTACAATATAATTACTCCAAAATTGTTGTAATTTTTTTAAACTCAATACTTCAGCTTCAGTAACTTCTTGGATATCATACTTAGCACCAACTTTTTCTCTTAGGGCATCTAATAAACTCTTTTTCCCCCCAATTACATTAATAGGTTTTGCCATTTCATTGCCATTAAATACCGGATTTAATGAAGGCATACTATCAGTATTGATACTAGTTTTTGGTATAGACTTCTCAATCAGCAATTTAGATGAACTTTTTTCATCAGCTATTAATGCTTTTTGTGTTAAAGGCTTAATTGTCTTTGTTCGAAAAGCGATTGGCGCATCAACTCGTTTTTTTTTTACAACTGCATTATTATCGAATGCCATATCGATAGCCTGCTGTAAAAAATTTAGCTTAATTAATGACAATTCAACATGCAGCCTTTTGTTTCGGGCCATCTTAAAATTAATCTCTGTATCATTTAAAATATTGAGCGCACTCACTAAATAAGCCATGCTTGTTTTAGCTGCAACTTCAATATATTTTGATTGCATTCCTTCAACTACTTCCAGTAAAGAAGCAGATTTTGGGTCTTTACAAACCAACAAATTTCTCATGAATTCTGCAAATCCATTCAATACCAAGTCGCCTTCAAACCCTTTTCTATTAATAGCATCATAAAGCAACATAGCACCTGCCATATCTTGCTCCTGCATACATGCTAAAAGCTTAAAAAAATAATCTTCATCTAAAATATTCAAATGCTCTAAAGTATTCTGATAAGTTACTTCTCCATTGGTGAAACTCACAATCTTATCTAAAATACTCAATGAATCACGCATACAGCCTTCACTTTTCTGCGCAATAACTTGCAATGCAGCTTTTTCTGCTTTAATAGATTCCTTGTCTACAATTTCTTGCAAATGCTCTACTGTATCATTGTTAGTGATTCTCTTAAAATCAAAAATCTGACATCTACTTAAGATGGTGGGTATAATCTTATGCTTTTCTGTTGTGGCTAAAATAAAAATAGCATGAGCAGGGGGTTCTTCAAGGGTTTTTAAAAATGCATTAAATGCACTTGAACTGAGCATATGTACCTCATCAACTATGTATACTTTATATTTACCAGCCTGTGGTGCAAAACGAACTTGTTCCACTAAAACGCGTATATCATCTACTGAGTTATTGCTTGCTGCATCCAATTCATGAATATTCATTGAAGTACCCGCATCAAATGAAACACAACTATTACATTTATTGCAAGCTTCTCCTTCTGAAGTTTGATTGGTGCAATTAATTGTTTTTGCTAAAATTCTTGCACAAGTAGTTTTACCCACTCCTCTTGGCCCACAAAACAAAAAAGCATGGGCTAGCTGATTATTCTTTATGGCATTCTTTAGGGTAGTAGTAATATGCTGTTGACCCACAACTGTATTAAAATTTTGGGGCCGGTATTTACGAGCTGAAACAATGAAATTATCCATAGAATGGAATGCAATTTAACTTATTTATATTCCATTTCAGGATGCCTTTCAAAAGAATATTTATCATCAAATATATTACGATAAGTAATCATTCTTCTGCTTTGTTGTCCACCTAAGCTTTTGTAGATATTAATCATTTTGGGATTCCAGTCGCCCGCCCAGCCCATTTCATATTGATCATACCAACCTTTTCCTTGAACTGAAATACTACAAGCATAAATTAAATAACTATCAACTCCTAAAGCTTGGTACTTTGGAACTACCCCAAATGCTAATCCGGTTAGTCTTTTATTAGTTCCCTTGAATTTCATCCATAACAATTGCAATTTCTGTAGCCAACCAAACTTTCCGTTGAAATACTTAAAATACTGATTCAAATCTGGAATATTAACAAACATTGCAATAGGCTCTTCTTTATAATAGGCAAACCAAACAGTTCGCTCATCCATAATTGGCTTTATCTTATTAAATAACTTTACAACTTGTTCTTTAGCTATTTCTTTTGCTTCGCCATGTTGTGCCCATGCTGCATTGTATACTGTAGCAAAATCACCCGCATATTTTTCCAG
>JAYTXG010000373.1:0-8863 GCA_043743375.1 Sphingobacteriia bacterium | reverse complement strand
TGCAACTTTAAATAGTAATGGTTTTTTAAACTCAACAAATGCTCCACCTTTATTGCTTAGTACGATACCAGTTCGTAAAATTACCAATCTTTTTCCTAAGGCACTAACTGGAGAAATACTTTGTTCCCACAAATAACAAGTTTCCCCTAAAAAATCTTTGGCGGCAACAGTTGTTTCAATAAATGCCGTTTGTTCATCAATGCCATCTGGTCCATACCAACCGATAGCTGAAGCACTTATTACCGCTTTAACTTTATTAGGAATTTTAGTTAATGAATCAACAATTAATTGGCTACTTTTAATTCTGCTTTCAACAATTTCTTGCTTTCTTTTTTGCGACCATCTTTTATCAGCTACACCAGCACCAGCAAGATGAATAATAAAGTCTGCTGATGAAATGGCTTCTTGGTCTATTGTTTGTTGATGAATATTCCACAGAAAAGTTCTACCATTACTGTTAGTAGATGATTTATTTTCTATTGAGCGAGAAAGTAAATTAACGCAATGACCTTGCTCTTTTAAAAGAGTTGCTAGTCTATTTCCTATTGTTCCCGTTCCACCGGTAATTAAAACAGTAGCCATATGTAAAGTTACAAAAAATACACATTGATAGGGACTGATTTAGTCGGGCTTTTTCCCATCAAAAAATTTATTGATACCGGATATATGTGTTTGATCATTTTCATCTTTTCCCACAGTGTATTTACTATAAAAATTTTCTACAGAAGTAAGTGTATTCCCAAATAATTCCATATTTCTTCTAATATAGGCTGGTACCGCATCAAACTCGCCGCTTGTATCGGTTGTATTATTCATGTTAAAAGAAAGGTTACGCAATTTTTGAATTCTTTCTGCCGCTCGTCTTTTTTGTTCTTCTACATCATCCATAAAACCATCATCAGCATACTGTGATTGTTGTTGTTCTGCAATTTTAGTTTCTTGTTTCATCAACTCGTCGGACTTTTCTATTAATTTCATCTCAAAAGGTTGTTCTTCTAAAACTGGAGATGGAACAGGAGTTGGTGTTATTACTGTAACTGTTGTTACTATTGATTCTACTGCATAAATATTGGCTGGCTTATTCATTAATCCAACAACACTATTTACATTTTGTTGATCATTTAATTGAAAGTTCAACATTGGTTCAACAGTTGGCGCTTCAATTTTTATTAGTTCTTGAATTGGCTCTATTATAATTGGTGCAACAATTTCGGTATTCAATTCTAATTGAAGCACAAATGATTCTCTTTCTTCAATTTGATGGTTAATTTCTTTTTCAACCTGTGGAGTTAATTTCTCCGAAACTTGCATTGTAGGCGTTAATTCATTTATTGGATCAAATACATGAACTATTACTGGCGCTGGTTTTTGCTCAATAATATTCATATCGAGTGTTACCACTTCTTTTTCTGGTTTTACTTCAGGTATTTTAATAGCTTTTGGTTTTGCAAATGGATCTTTGTGTTCAAAACCAGTTGCGATTAATGTAATACCAATTTTTTTATCTAGCGTTGGATCGTACCCCATTCCAACAATCACATCAGCATCTTCACCAGCTTGCATGCGTAGGTAATTATTAATCACTTCTAATTCATCCATTGTACATTCATGATCACCTTCTGCACTATTGATATTGATTAATATCCATTTAGCTCCCTTAATATCGCTATCATTTAATAAAGGAGAATTTAGTGCTTCTTCAATGGCTAATTGTGCTCTATTCTCTCCTTCAACTTCAGCTTTTCCTAAAATTGCAACTCCTCCATTTTTCATTACTGTGCATACATCTGCAAAGTCAACAATAATATGACCTCTGCTATTAATCACATCAGTAATACATTTTGCTGCAGTTGCTAAAACATTATCAGCTTTAGAAAAAGCTTCTTTCATTTTTAAATTGCCATACTGCATCCGCAATTTATCATTGCTAATAACTAGTAGAGTATCTACAAAAGGCTTCAATGCAGCGATACCTTCTTCGGCTTGTTTTTGTCTACGTGGTCCTTCAAATCCAAAAGGAGTAGTTACTATTCCAACAGTTAAAATTCCTAACTCCTTACAAATTTGTGCTATAATTGGCGCTCCACCAGTTCCAGTTCCACCACCCATCCCTACAGTAATAAATGCCATTTTAGTATTTACTTCTAAAATGCGTTTTATTTCTTCTAAAGATTCTTCCGTTGCTTTTTTTCCTACTTCAGGATTTGCACCTGCCCCTAATCCTTGTGTAAGATGTGGTCCTAGCTGTATTTTATTAGGAATATTACTTTGCTCAATTGCTTTAGCATCTGTGTTACAAATAATAAAATCAACTCCCTCAATATTTTGAGCAAACATAAAATTTACAGCATTACTGCCACCACCACCAACTCCTAGCACTTTTATGATAGATGATTTTTGCTTGGGTAGATCGAAATGAATCATAGCGTATTTTTTGCGATTAAATTAGTAGTATATAAGTAACGGATCAGTTATACTATTTATTTTATTAACGAATTACTTGATCTTCCTCTTCTTTAAATAAATCAATTAAATTATTTTTAAACTTATCCCAAAAGCGTTCTTTCCTTATGCTTACATCAACTGAACTAGGAGCAACTATTTCTTCTTTAGCCAGTTCAGTTTTTTTAGTTAATGCTTGAGGAACGGTTATTTTTGTAAAATTTTCTTTAAAATCTTTGTACTTATATTCGTAATCGTTATATCCTTTTAAAATTAACCCAATGCAAGTAGAGTACATTGGCTTTTTTAATTCATCAATATGATTTGCTGCAAGATGTTCATTAGGCAAGCCAATACGGGCATTTAATCCGGTAGTATATTCAGTTAATTGTATTAAATGTTTTAATTGAGAGCCTCCACCTGTTAAGATTATTCCTCCATTTAATGCACGATGATCTAAACCAACTTGCTTTAAATGATAAGTAACAAAATCTAGTATCTCACCCATTCTAGCTTGAATAATAGCCGCTAAATTTTTTACGCTAATCTCTTTTGCAGGCATCCCTTTTAGTCCAGGAATAGTAATGTATGCATTGGCTTTTGCTTCATCAGCCAAAGCGCTACCAAATTGCACTTTCATAGCTTCAGCTTGACTTTTTAAAACACCTAATCCCAATCTGATATCATTGGTAATGTTTTCGCCTCCAAATGGAATAACTGCTGTATGTTTCAATATTCCATCATAAAAAACTGCCAAATCACTGGTACCGCCTCCTATGTCTAAAATAGCAACACCAGCTTCCATATCAATTTCGCTCATTACTGCACTTGCAGATGCCAGTGGTTGTAGTACCAAGTCTTTGGTTTTTAATCCGCTCCTATCAACAGCACGATGAATATTACGAATTGCATTTCTATCTCCAGTTATAATATGAAAGTTAGCACCAACTTTTACGCCATTATAACCCACAGGGTCTTTAATATTCTGGATACTATCTACGTGAAAATCTTGGGAAATAACATCAATAATTTGATCACCAGCAGGAATAAAAGTCTTTCTTTGATTAGCAATCAACTGATCAATTTCCCAACTCTGTATTTCCACATCTGGGTCTTGGCGAACAATATCTCCACGGGTTTGTAAACTTTTAATATGGTGCCCAGCAATTCCTACATATACTTCAGAAATTTCCAAATCAGGATTACTCAATGCACAATTTTCTAAGGCCTGCTGAATCGCTTTAATAGTCTGATCAATATTTAACACTTGTCCGTGTTGAACACCATTGCTGTTAGCGCGGCCGAAGCCCAATATTTCTAGTTTGCCAAATTCATTTTTTCTACCTGCAATTGCTGCAATTTTAGTGGTTCCGATGTCCAGACCAACAATGATGGGTGATTCATTGTGATTCATAAGGGTATGTATTTAAGTTCTTAACGGTTTCTGATTCTTTTTATTGTTTTTTGGCTTCAAGATTTTTATATACTTCACCTGTTTTTTTGGAATTGCTTGAACCGAATCAATTGGTTTCAAAGCCAATGAATCTAATAATGGTAAGAACATTGCTCCGTTTTTAAGCAAAGCCATTGCTGCAGCAGAATCTGCCACTGCTTTTGCGGTGCCGCGTTTTATTGCGAGTACTTGATTTTTATATTGAATATCGAATGTTTCATAAGTATTCATTCCATTTTGTAACCAAGCAGATTTATAAAAAGCTTTTAATTTATTAAACTTAGCTGTTAAATCAGTGGCGTCTCCAAGAACAATTATTTGATCTCCAATTAAAGGAACTAATTCGAATTGTTTATCGGGCCGAATATCAATCTGTGAAATTTGGGCTGAAAAAAAAGAATCTTGGTTAATATATTTTGCTAAATCAATTACATGTTTAATTAAAGAGGAGTCAATTGTTTTAGTTACAGCTAACCCTGTAAAAATTGGAACCCTAGCGCTGAGTTTATTACTAATGGGAAGAAATACAGCAGCGGTATCTAAATAAAAAGAATTACCATCGGCCTGAAAAATTCTTGCAATTGGTTGCCTTTCCTCAATATTTATCTGCAATACTTGATTATTATTAAAAAACATCTCGGCGTTTTTCACCCATTTATTTTGTTCTACCAAGGTTTCCATTTGCCTTAAATTCAATAAATGCATTGGCTTTTCCTCAACTTGGCCATTGGCATTTAGTAAATCCATTACATCTTTTTCGTCAATGAATAGATGTTTTTCTACACCAGTAATTTCTATTTTAATGCCTGTGCAATTTTTATTATTCTTCTTTTGTAAAGATACCCCAAACAAAAAAATTAGTGCTATGCCGGCTATTACCCAGCATACACTCCATAAAATAGGTTTCCAATTTTTGGGTATATTCATTAACTATTTTCTAAACAATTTTTAATTGGTTGAACCATTGCATCAATATCTCCTGCGCCAGCCATTACTATCAATTTAGGTTGATGTTGTTTTACCCAATTAATTAATTCACTTTTTTCAATCACTTGCTTATTTAGTAAATGCATTTTATTCAACAACATTTCACTAGTAACTCCTTTCATTGGTAATTCGCGAGCTGGGTATATTGGCAATAGTAGTACTTCATCGGCAAGGTCTAAGCTTTTAGCAAATCCATCAGCTTGGTCTATGGTTCTACTAAATAAGTGTGGCTGAAAAACCAACGTCAATTTTTCATGAGGAAAAATACTACGAACACCTGATATCAGGGCATTTAGCTCTTCTGGGTGATGAGCATAATCATCAATTATTGTATGTTCATTTGTTTTTAACACATACTCAAATCTTCTTCTTACACCTTTAAAATCGGCAACAGCAGCCCTGATTAATTCTTCATCAATACCAATATGTTTAGCAACTGTTACTGCTGCCAAAATATTATCGATATTATGAAGCCCTCCCATGTGTAATATAATTTTTTTAATCTGCCAGTTTTTATGAATAATAGAAAAATGATAGTTCCCGTTTACAATAGTTAAATCACTCACTGAAACAGTTGCAGTAGCATTTTTATAATCATACGTATAATGATAAGCCGCTTGCAGTTCATTGTTTCTACTTAATCCATATTTAGTAACAAGGCAACCTCCTTTTTTTATTTTTTTTGAAAACTCAACAAATGCTTTTTCTACTTCATCAGTTGTTCCGTAAATATCTAAGTGATCTGGATCCATAGATGTTATTACCGCAATATCTGGGAATAATTTCAAAAAACTTCTATCATATTCGTCTGCCTCAACTACCACTACATTTTTTTCACTACTCCAGAAATTGGTATTATAATTAGTAGCAATCCCACCTAAGAAAGCATTACAACCATATTTTGAATGGCGCAATATGTGAGCTATCATGGAGGTAACAGTAGTTTTTCCGTGTGTACCTGCAATACAGATATTGAAAGAGTTTTCGGTAATCCACTGCAAAATATCACTACGTTTAACAACACTAAAATCATTCGATTGATAATATATCAGTTCTGCATGATTTGCAGGAATTGCAGGAGTATAAACAATTACATCAGCATCTTTTGGGGCTAGTGCAATATTTTCTTCATAGTGAATAGGAATACCTTCTGTTTCTAAGGTTCTAGTTAATGTAGTAACTGTTTTATCATAACCACTTACGTTTACTCCTTTTGATAAAAAATACCTAGCAAGCGCACTCATTCCAATGCCACCAATACCTATAAAGTATATTTTATTAATTTTTTTTAATTTATTCATGCAATCATTTTCAAAATTTCACTCGCAATTAATTTATCTGCAGCCAATTTTCCAAATTTTTTAATATTTTCAGCAAGCGATACTAACTCATCATCATTATGAATTAATGCCATAATTTTTTTTACTAAAGAGGCTTTTACGTTTTTATCTGCAACTATTTCTGCTGCATTTCCCTTTACTAGTTGCATAGCGTTTTCCATTTGATGATTTTCTGCAGCCAAAGGGAAAGGCACTAAAATTGATGGCTTACCAGCTACACACAATTCTGAAACAGCCATAGCTCCTGCCCTACTAATTACTAAATCTGCAGCGGCATAGCCATATTCTATTTCCTGTATAAATTCATTTATCCATATATACTGCCTATCTACTACAGCATTCCTATACTTATCTGCATTAATTTTTCCGGTTTGCCAAATCAACTGAATATGGTTCTCATTAAACAAATCTAAATTTGCCAAAATAGTTTCGTTAATACTTTTAGCACCCAAACTTCCACCAACAACTAAAACTGTTTTTTTACTGGCATCTAAACCAAAAAATAAAATTGCTTTATTGTGGTCTATATTATTGGCCGCAATAGCTTCTCTAATAGGATTTCCGGATACTATAATTTTACGAGCAGGAAAAAATCTTTCCATTCCTTTGGTAGCTACAAATATTTTAGTAGCTTTTTTAGCAAGCAATATATTGGCTTTGCCTGCAAATGAATTACTTTCATGAATAAATGTTTTGATACCGTTGCCTTGGGCATACCGCAAAACAGGAAATGAAGAGTATCCACCAACACCTATCACAGCATCTGGCTTAAATTTGTTAAATATTTGAAATACTTGTAAAAAGCTTTGTGCTAATTTAAAGGGTAAAGTAATGTTTTTTAATAATGAAGATCGATTGAAGCCAGCAATATCTAACCCTACTATTTGATATCCAGCTTTAGGAACTTTTTCCATTTCCATTTTACCTTTTGCTCCAACAAATAAAAATTCTGCTGTAGGCATCATTTCTTTTATGGCATTTGCAATTGCGATTGCTGGAAATATATGTCCACCTGTACCACCTCCTGCTATGATGAATTTTTTTATCAATTTATGTTGTTTCTTGTGTTACAACTGCAATATTTTTATCTCGTCCTTCTAGCTGTTCCACATTTCTTGCAACACTTAATACTATTCCGATTGCAGCGCATGTAAATAAAAAGGAACTACCTCCCATGCTCACTAATGGAAGTGTAACACCTGTTACTGGAACTAGATTTACGTTAACGGCCATATTTGCTACTGCTTGTATAACTAAAGTAAAACTTAGCCCTAATGCTAAGAAAGCGCCGAATGCATAAGGGCATTTTCGAAATATGATAATGCACCTAAATAAAAAAACTAAGTAAATAAAAATCATAAAGGCACCACCCAATAACCCATATTCTTCAATAATAATAGAATAAATAAAATCATTATATGCTTGTGGTAAAAAATTTCTTTGTTGACTATTACCTGGTCCCAAACCAATTAAAATACCTCCATTTGCGATAGCAATTTTTGCTTGTTGAACTTGATATGGCGTTTCTTTATCTCTAGCATACATAAAATCCTGAACTCTTTTTACCCATGTTCCAAATCGGCCCATCGACTTTATTTTTTCCGCAACAATTGGTTTAGTAATATCTTCTTTTATTTTTCCATCATAAGTTAGCATTGCAATAGAAATTATAAATGAAATAGGTATCATTGCAATAATGATAGTTAGCAAAATATGCTTAAAACTTATTCTGCCTATAAACATCAATAATAGTGAAGTAGCTCCTGTTAATAGCGCGTTCGATAAATTAGCAGGCATTATTAAAGCGCATATTATTATAACTGGTGTTACAACAGGTATAAACCCTTTTTTAAAACTTTTAATAACTTCTTGCTTTTTACTAAGTATTTTAGAAATATACATAAACAGCGCCAGTTTTGCAAAATCACTAGTTTGTATGGTCATATTAATAATTGGCAACTTAATCCATCTACTTCCCTCATTTATTTTTGCTCCAAAAAAGAGTGTATAAAGTAATAGTGGTACAGAAATCATAAAAAGTATTGTAGCCACTTTTGAGAAGAAAGAATAATTTACTCTATGCAAAAAATAAATTACGAGCATTCCAATTAATGTAAAAGAAAGCTGTTTAAATAAGTAGATATTGGCATTCCCTTTATAATTTTTATATGCTAATGACCCAGTTGCACTATACACTACCAAAATAGATACCAACGATAATACTACTACAATGCCCCAAATATATTTATCACCTCTAGTTCTATCAATAAGTTGACTTCTCATTCCTTCTACAGAAGGAATTTGTGAAAACAATGTATCGTTTATTTCTAGCATTTTTTTCTGTTTACAATTCTTTTACTGCATCTTTAAATTGCTTGCCTCTATCTTCATAGTTTTTAAATAAATCGAAACTTGCACAAGCTGGGCTCAATAATACTATTTCATCTTTAGCAGCAGAACGAAATGCAGCGTTAACGGCTTTCTTGGCATTATCCGTTTCAATTATTATTGGAATAATGTTTTTAAAAGTCTCGATAATTTTTTTATTATCTACTCCCAAACAAATAATTGCTTTAACTTTTTCTTTTACCAATTCGGTAATTAAAGAATAGTCATTCCCTTTATCAGTACCCCCCAAAAT
>JAYTXG010000372.1:0-2212 GCA_043743375.1 Sphingobacteriia bacterium | reverse complement strand
AATTGGTAATAGGGTTGAATAAGTTGTATCCTAAGAAGTAATATTTCATCAATCATATTTATTATCTTCATTCTCGCTCCAAAAAGAGCGGGAATTTTTATGACAAGTACAAATACTTTTAAACCTACACTGGGGCTACTCGATGCAACCATGATTGTTACAGGTAGTATGATAGGCTCCGGAATATTTATTGTTAGTGCAGATATTTCTCGAAACGTAGGAAGTGCAGGTTGGTTAATAGTTGTTTGGCTAATTACAGGCTTTATGACTTTAACTGCTGCACTTAGTTATGGTGAACTGAGTGCAATGTTTCCGAAAGCAGGAGGACAATATGTGTATTTAAAAGAGTCGTATAATCCACTCACTGCATTTCTTTACGGATGGAGTTTCTTTGCTGTAATTCAAACCGGTACCATTGCTGCCGTTGGTGTAGCTTTTTGTAAATTTGCTGGTTACTTTTTTCCTTCACTAGAATTGGTAGAAGCAAATATTATTTTTAGCATCGGAAGTCTGCACATTTACATAGCACAAATTGTTTCTATTTTTATGATCATATTATTAACCTATATAAACACCAAAGGTGTGGAAGGGGGTAAAATGATACAGACCACTTTTACAGTCACTAAATTATTGTCGTTATTTGGATTAATTATTTTCGGATTTATTATGTTGAAACCAGAAGTTTGGAATGCCAACTGGACAAATGCATGGCATATGCAAAAACTGGTTAATAGTGGGGCTGCTGTTTCTTTTGATACAACTATAATTGTTCCGTTGCTTGGAGCTGCAGCTGTAGGTGCAATAGCTGCATCTATGGTTGGATCAATATTTAGTAGTGATGCTTGGAATAATGTAACATTTATTGCAGGCGAAATTAAAAATCCTCAAAAAAATATTGGATTGAGTTTATTGCTAGGAACATTGGTAGTAACAGTAATTTATGTGTCCACTAACTTAATGTATTTAGGAGTTCTTCCTTTAAATGATATTGCTTTTGCAAAAGCAGATAGAGTAGCAGTTGCAGCATCTAACGTAATATTTGGGAATATTGGAACCTATGTAATTGCTGCAATGATTATGATTTCAACTTTTGGATGTAATAATGGGTTGATTTTAGCAGGTGCAAGAGTGTATTACACAATGGCACAAGATGGATTATTTTTTAAAAAAGCAGGAGTGCTCAATAAAAATGCAGTGCCAGGTTGGGCTTTATGGGCACAATGTGTTGTTGCAAGTTTGCTTTGTTTAAGTGGCAGGTATGGCGATTTATTAGATATGGTTTCATTTATAGTAGTAATATTTTATGTGCTTACTATTGCGGGCATATTTATTTTGAGAAAAAAGTATCCTAATATGGAGCGACCATATAAAGCAATTGGATATCCTATACTCCCTGCTATTTATATTTTATTAGGAATTAGTTTTTGTGTTTTATTAATTATTTATAAACCAGAATTTACATGGCCTGGATTAATTATTACACTATTAGGAATCCCATTGTATTTTATTGCTGTTAGCACATCAAAAAAATAAGTGAATGAATTTTGATCAATTATTTGCCGACTTTGCAAAAATTAAAATAGTAATTGTTGGAGACATCATGCTAGATACCTATTGGTGGGGGCATGTTGATCGTATATCCCCTGAAGCACCTGTGCCTATTGTAGCACTTAATAAGAAAGAGTTGCGAGTAGGTGGCGCCGCTAATGTGGCTTTAAATACAGTTTCTTTGGGCGCAAAAACAGCTATCATTTCTGTAATAGGAAATGATGCCGATGGAGATCAACTAAAGTTATTATTGAACAATAAAAATATTGATATTAAAGCAGTAATTAGTTCTTCTGAAAGAATTACTACCAATAAGATGCGTGTAATGAGTCGTAATCAGCAAATGATGCGCTTAGATGCAGAAATTACTACTGATATTAATGCCCACTTAGAAGATCAATTAATTAATGCAGTAGATCAATATATTACTGAGCAGCATCCACGAATATTAATTTTTGAAGACTATAATAAGGGAGTACTTACAAAAAAAGTGATTGAGAAAGTAACTGCAATTTGCATTTCGAATAATGTAATTACAGCTGTTGATCCTAAAAAGAAAAATTTTCTTGAATACAAAAACATTACACTTTTTAAACCAAATTTAAAAGAGGTAAAAGAGGGACTTAATTTAGCTATTGATCAAATTGATATAGAAGTACTTAAT
>JAYTXG010000371.1:0-2161 GCA_043743375.1 Sphingobacteriia bacterium | reverse complement strand
TAGCCCAAATCCTATTTACACTTCTAATGCTTAACCCAAATATTTCAGCGGCTTGTTTTTGAGTACCTAAGTTCTTTTTTAGACAGGAACAAACTTTTAACCGGGTCGCTTCTTGTACATCTTTATTACCTCGCTTTTTTTGCATCCACAAAGGTACGAAATATATTTTACATAAGACTTAATTTATGCTCTTATTAATATACCACTCACTCAGATAAAATGGTTAATATTTTTGACACCAAAGGTATTATTCGAATAGAATATGACGAAACGGAAAAGCAAACTGTAAAAAAATATAACAATACTGGAATATTTTCACCCAGCTTGATTGCTTCAAATATTGACGGAGAAGTTATTACTTTAGAGAATTACAACAGTTTTATTAAATCAATTGAGCCGAATCTAAATAAAATACTTTTTAGCCGAAAGGTTGTTTTAGTAGAGGGACCGAATGATATAATGGCTTATAAGTTTGCGATTGAAAAGAAAATTGAGGGATTTGGAAAAGACAAAAAATATGCAGAAACATATTTAAACTTTTTGAACATTTGCATTATTGCTCACTTTGGCAAGGCTACTGCATTACTTTTAATAGATTTATGTAAACATTTAGGTCTTGACTATTTTGTTATTAATGATTGGGATTTTGATGAAGATTTCATTCAGGATGTAGCTGATTTTACTACCGAGGAAGAGTTAAAAGCCAGTGACATATATTTAAAAACAAACGGCATAGATAATTCTTCTATTCAAAAAGGAATGATAACTACTAATTGGAAACTAATAAAGAATTCTGGATTATCTAAAATTCATTTTAATCGTCCGAAATTAGAACGAGTGTTAGGATATGATTCTAATGATAAAAATAGTGTCAAAATATGGGCGAAGTTGAACTCAATCACATCTTTCAACCCTGATTTTTTCCCAAAAAGTCTTGAAGATTTTTTAGAATTCAGCCAAATGAGTATTGCTCCCGTTGGTGAAGATTCCGCAGCTATAGTTGATGATTTGCCATTTTAACCGAAGCGAAGAACTACGAGCGCCCAACAAAAGTATCCTATGTACCCTTAAGCAGTTGAGAAGATTAATATGGTAGTTTATAATTTTCTTTTGAAAGAGAAAGATTTATTGATTTAATAAACCTTTCCCCTTCGCCAGATTTTTTTGCTTATCCCAAATTTAATTCTTTTTTTTAAATTAACACACCCAGCATCCTATGAGTAGTCTGGCCTTGAGGTGCAGCTTAGTACTTTTTTATGGGCAGTGGCTGCACAGCCGCTACAGTTCTCTGTTTTAGTTTATTTGATTTTTACCCCGCCCCGGGCGGGATAAAAGCAGGTGCTACAGCCTTGCCGAAGAAAATACTTTGCTTTTTGATTATGTACACGATAACAACTTTTGTTTAGTAGTCGTCCTGCCTGTGTTATTTTTTGGTATGTTGCGTTTATAAATATGGTTTACTGTTTTATTGTGTTAAAATGAACCCTGCTACAGACTTGCCGTTGTAAATTTTTTACATGCAATGTTTAGTAGTCAGGATTCATTATTATTTTACTACACCATACTCGTATGGTTGTTGATTGATTAATACATACCGTATGCGGTTGAGCAGCTTACGGGCTATTTTTATAATTACAATCTTACTGTCTTTTCTTTTTATCTGTTGCTGAAAATACAGTGCCATAGCCGGATCGGTGCGTTTGGCGGTCCAGGCACTCTCTACCAGGTCGCTTCGCAACTGCCGGTGCTTCCTTACTGTCAGTATGCTTTTATTTTCGGTAGCACCACTGCTGTGCTCCATGGGTAGTAAGCCTACAAAGCTATTGAGGTGATAAAAAGTTTCAAATCTTTTTACATCGCCTATCTCTACCAATATGCTGGCAGCAGTAAGGGGGCCAATGCCCGGTATGGTGCGTAGTAAATAATAGTTGATTTTATAGAGTTGCTCTCTCATCATTTTTCTTATTTCATTGCTGATGCTTAACAACTCTTTGCGTAAAAATTCCATTTGCTGTATCTGATAATCTAAAGCACGCCGCCGGCTGGTTTGTTTACAATCCAATGCTTTTAGCCAGTTGATAAAATTGTGGCTCCAGCTGGCATTATCATACTGTTCGGGAATATCAATACCACTGAAGGCAAGCAGGCCTTTGATCCGGTT
>JAYTXG010000370.1:0-3119 GCA_043743375.1 Sphingobacteriia bacterium | reverse complement strand
GTAATAAATGCTGCTATAATCAATATTATTACAATTGCATATTTTCTGGTGCTTCTTAAATATTTAGGCGTAACCAATCCGATTTTTGTTAGGATGAATGCTAAAACCGGCAACTCAAAAGCCAATCCACATCCTAAAATTATGTTGGTCAAATTATCTAGGTAATCCGCAAAAGTGGGCTTTGTAACAATCATATTTTCAGTACCTAATTGAAAACCAGCTAAAAAGTTAAAGGTAAATGGACCTAATAAAAAATAGCCAAAAGCTGCACCACAAAAAAAGAAAAAGGAAACCCAAAAAATAATGAATCGTGTATTTTTTAATTCTTTTTCTTTTAAGGCGGGCCTCACAAAACGCCAGAACTCCCAAAAAATAAAGGGAAATGCAATGATAATTCCGCCAACAAAAGCCATAGTGATACTACTTAAAAATTGACCACCAAAAGTGGTGCTTTGCATGGTTACATCAACAGGTGGCATACAAAGTGCGTCGCCCATGTGTGCCCAGTGACTAAAATCGCAAAGGGCCTTATAGCTAATAAAATTTTTATTAATCGGCCCAACTATAATATGATCAAATATCCAGTTTCTGTATACGAATATTATAATAGCACCAACTAGTATTGCTAAAACCGAGCGGATAATATGACTGCGCAATGCTTCAAGATGATCAATAAATGTCATCTCTTCTTTTCCTTCTTCTTGTGATCTATTAAATAATGCCATATAGGGTAACCATGCTGAGGCGCAAAGTTAGGGTTATGTAAGTGAAAAATTAGCGTAAAACCTTCAATTTTACCATTTCAATTCTAGTATCACTTACAGTTAAAATATCAAATTTGAAATTATTGATAATGATGGTCTCTTTTTGTTTGGGAATAGTTTCATGCTCGTTAATGATATAACCACTTAAAGTTTCAGAATCAGTTACTGGCAGATTGAGATTAAACTTTTCGTTGATATAATCTAACTCAAGCCTTCCACTTAAAATAAATTCATCGTCTGCCAATTGTTTTTCAACAAACTCTTCTTCGTCGTATTCATCATGTATTTCACCAAAAATTTCTTCTAGTACATCTTCCATAGTTACAATACCTGCAGTTCCTCCAAATTCATCTACTACCCAAGCAATACTTTTTCTTTCTTTAGAAAATTTATTAATTAAATCTGTAGCGCTCATGCTTTCAGGAATAGCAATGATAGGATGAAGCATTGCTTTTACGCTTGCTGGTTTATCAAATAGATCTAATTGATGAATATAGCCGATGATATTATCAATATTTTCTTCATAAACCAGTAGTTTACTTAATTTAGTATGAATAAATTCATTTTTCGCGTCTTCTAAGCTGGCATTGAGTTCTAGCGCTACAATTTCTGTACGAGGAACAAGGCACTGCCTCACTTTTATAGTTGGTAGGCTCAAAGCATTTTCAAATAATTCAGTATTCAATTCTTGGGTTTCTTCGTCCTGTTCTTTTGTTTGTTGAAAGAAATGTTCAAGATCAACTTTAGTAAAAACATCGTTCCTATTATTTACCCTAACATTAAAAACATATTTCAGAATCCATTGCGATATGTTTACAAATAAATTTGTTAAAGGAAGAAAAAGGTTGTGAAAAAAATTAGCCATTGGGGCAAAAAAAGTAAGCATCGTATCATTCTTTGCACGGAAAATTGCTTTGGGAATAAATTCTCCAATTATTAATACCACAAAAGTTGAAAGTAAAGTATCAAAAGCCAATTTCAGATAGGCATTTTCTATTTTCAATGGATTCCAGATGCCCATTTGTAATAACTCATCAAAGAGTAAACCATAAATTACCAAGAAAAAATTAAGACCTATTAGGCAGGTTCCAATAAAGCGGGCAGGAAATTCCATGAAGCGAGCTAGGATGGCTCCGCTTTTTTTTCCTTGCTTTTTCTTTAATTCAATAGTGAGCCTGTTTGCAGTTACAAATGCAATTTCATATCCCGCAAAAAATCCGATAAAAAGCAATGTACCTACTATACAAAGAATGGTATAGATATGTGTCATAACCCAAAGTTAAGGGATATATATAAACAAAGTATCCCGTAGAAACGGGGTACTATATTGATAAAATATTGATAGGAGAAAAATCTACTGATGCATCTTATTTAAAATCTACTGTACAGTTTTGGCATTTCATATCAATTTTTAATCCTTTTCCACTGCCATTAACTGCTGTAAATCTATTTTCAATGCTTTCAATTCCAGTTGCCCTTTCTACAGATCGCATTGTAGAGCGAATTTCTCTTGCTAAATCATCATTTTTTTCGGATGATTTAGGTTCTTCTTTAAGTGGCTGCTTTTCAAAATTTCCATAAACATTGCTGTAAGGACCACTATAGTTGATGGTGTAATTCGGGGTTGATTTTATTGGGAGTCTGATGTCTGCATATTTATTATCAATCTTAATCATTCTTAGGTTCGAGCCTATATTGCGTACTTTAATATCTGCATTCGTTCCATCAACTTCTAATGAACCGTTTAACTTAGTAATTCTTAAGTTGCCATAATTTTTTCTACCTCTTAAATCTTGAGCTTCTTCAATTTCGTATTCATCATTGGTACTTCGGAAAATCATTTTCTTTACATTAGCCAACTCTATAGTAGAATACTTGGTATCGATATCGGCATCATCAATATTTTTAGCACTTAATCTTCCATTGATAAATTCAATTTCAGCAAGGGCTATATTATCTAATGACACATTAGAATATTTTGAACGAAGGTTTAATTTATTGAAGTTTTCTGCATCTAAATTTCCATTGGTTAAATCGATAGTTGCGTTGGTTATTGCACCCGTTATTTGTACATCGGCATATTTACTTTCAATATCAATTTTACTTTGTGCGGGTATATAAATGGTAACAATTCTTTTGATATTATTTTTTGTACCTATATTATTACCGCCACCATTAAATACAGCAACTCCATTAGATGGAGTAGAACTCCAGCCAAATGAGTTTCCATTTAGGGTATAGCTTCCTCCACTAATAGTTCCAGACTTTATTTTTATAGAAGAGCCTAACATTTTTAATGAAACATTTAATTTTTCGAACCACTCTTCATCTGTTAATTTACCTTCTCCTTCGTAA
>JAYTXG010000369.1:0-15950 GCA_043743375.1 Sphingobacteriia bacterium | reverse complement strand
CCTAAAGAAAAAATGCATATTCATTTTGATAAGCAGGTATATAATCCTGACGAAACTATCTGGTATAAAATATATATCATGACTGGTAATGAATTAAGTCCCTTAAGTAAAAACGTTTATGTAGAATGGTATGATACTTTTGGTAAATTAATTAAACAAACAATAGCTCCTTTATTTCAAGCAACTGCTAAAGGAGCTTTAGAAATTCCTGTTAATTATAAAGGTGGGTTTATACATGTAAAAGCTTTTACCCGATGGATGCTAAACGATACAGCTTTTTTATATGAGAAAGATCTGGTAATTAATAACTCTCAATCTTCAAAATCAACTAATTCTATTGAGAATAAACCAACAAAAGTCGACATTTTTCCAGAAGGTGGGTTTTTGGTACAAGAGTTAACAAGTAAAGTAGCTTTTAAAGCAACTAATTCATCTGGAATGCCAATATTAATAAAGGGAGTATTGATGAACAATAAAAATGAAGTAATCGAAACGATAAAGGTAAAACACGACGGAATGGGATCTTTTGCATTCGCTCCTTCTTCAGGAGTAAATTATTTTCTTAAATGGAAAGACGAAAAAGGAGTGGATGGTACTACACCTATAGAAGTTGCAAAATCTTCTGGGGTAGTAATGAATGTTATTACGAATAACGATAAAGCAATTATTCAAGTAATGAGGTCAGTAGCTGCAGATGAAGCGTTTAAAAATTTGAATTTGATTGTACATATGAACCAAGAAGTTTTGTACAAAGTATCTATTAAAATGAAGGATCGGTTTTTTCAAAAAGTTGAGTTGCCCATTGAAAATTTGCCAACTGGTATTGTTCAGTTTACATTATTTGATAATAATTTGGTTCCTGTTTCTGAAAGAATCATATTTGTAAATAACCATTTGCACGAGTATAATGTAAAGTTGAATCCCATTACTGTTGATTTAAACAAGCGTGCTAAAAACTCATTTGAAATTGTTGTAAGCGATACTGCTTTTACTAATATGTCATTAGCTATTACAGATGCCGATTTGAGTTCAAATGATGAAAACACTATACTGTCTGATTTTTTATTATCCAATGAAATTAAAGGGTACATACATAATCCATCTTATTATTTTAAAAGCGATAATGATACAATTTCTGCTAAACTAGATTTAGTGATGTTAACAAATGGTTGGCGAAGATTTGATTGGGATAAAATAAAAGCTTCAATAGGACCTTCATTAAAATACACGCCTGAAAATAATTTCATGACTTTTAAAGGAAAGGTATTTGGCAGTAAAGTGGCAAGTGCTTCAAATGCTATCCAATTAAATATTATTACTGTTGGAAATGACAGTAGTAAGAATTTCTTTTTTGTTCCAGTTGAAAAAGATGGCAGTTTTCAACAGCCAGGTGTTTTCTTTTTTGATACAGTAAAAGTATATTACAATTTCAATGGAAAAAATAAATTGGGAGAGTCAACACAGGTTCAATTTGAAAATGGGTTATTAAGAAAAGAAAACTATGCTTCTATTAAATATTTGCAAGAACATCCAAATAGTTTTTGGTCGGATAGTTTAGCTATTCTTAAGATGAATTTTTTCTTATCAGAGCAAGAAAAATTAAGAAGAGCTATGGCTACAGCAACACTTGCAGAAGTAACGGTAAAATCTAAAAAGAAAAACCCAGCAGATATGGTTGATCAGCGTTATGCATCTGGATTATTTTCTGGGGGAGATGGGTACAACTTTGATTTAACAGATGATAAAATGATTGGGGCACTTGATATTTTTACTTATTTGCAAGGAAAGGTTCCTGGATTGCAAATATCTAACGCTGGAGGTCAGCCAACATTAAGTTGGAGAGGGGCAACTCCCGATTTATTTTTGAATGAAATGCGATCTGATGTGAGTATGGTACAAAGTATGAACGTAAATGATATTGCTTACATAAAAGTTTTTCGACCTCCGTTTTTTGGTTCAGCAGGTGGCGGAGCAGGTGGCGCAGTAGCTATTTACACAAAAAAAGGACGGGACTCTAAAAACGCTTCTTCAAGTGGTACGGGAATGAACACAACTATTCTTGCTGGGTACACCAGATTTAAAGAATTTTATAGCCCATCTTACGACAGAACTCAAACTAATTTTGATCCAGATATTCGAAGCACTTTGTATTGGAATCCTTTCATAATCACCAATAAAAAAACACCAAGATATAAAGTAGAGTTTTATAATAATGACATTAGTAAAAAATTGCAAATTGTTTTAGAAGGTGTAAATGGAGATGGTAAAATGGTAAGGATAGTGAGAATGATTGAATAGTTTGTAGTGTAATAATAATCTATATTAAATTAATGTAAACTAATTAACATCAAATTATTACCATAGTTAACAGGCCTTAAATTTTCGTTTTTCAGAGATAGTTTCGCACCACAACTAACTCTAATAAAATGCGTTCATCTAAAAATAGTATTCCTAAATTTTTTTTCTTTCTCATAGTTTCCTCAACAATTTCAACATTTTCTTTTTCACAATCTATCAAAGGTAAAGTACTAGATCAAAGTACAGGTGAGCCTTTAGTTGGGGCAGTTGTTTCAATTATAAATTCAAAAAGCGCTACTATTGTAAAGCTAGATGGATCTTATGTATTTGCTAAAGTTGCTTCAGGAACATATCAATTAAGCGTTACTTTTCAAGGGTACAAAAAGCCTCTAACTTATTCTGTAGTTGTAAATAGAGCAGATGTAAAGAATGTTGATTTTAATCTGGTATCTACTGCAAATGAATTGTCTTCAGTAACAGTTGAATACAAAGGATCAAAAGATGATAGATATGCTCGAAAACTAGAAAAAATAGCCGATCCTATTGTAAATATTCTTTCTGCAAAAACTATTCAATTATTACCAGATATTACTGTTGCGAATGCTTTACAAAGAGTTAGTGGTGTAACTATTGAAAGAAGTAGTTCTGGGGAAGCTCGTTATCCAATTATTCGTGGAATGGATAAAAGGTATATAAATACTTTAGTAAATGGAATTAAAATTCCTAGCCCTGATAATAAAAACAGATTCATTCCTCTCGATCTTTTTCCTAGTGATTTATTAGAACGATTAGAGGTAAGTAAAAGTTTAACGCCTAGTATGGAAGGAGATGCAATTGGAGGAACAATTAATTTAGTGATGAAAGATGCTCCTGCTAACTTTTTACTTCAAGTGAATGGCGCTTTGGGATATAACAACTCCTTTTCTAATAATGGTTTTTTGCAATTTAATAAGGGGTCAATTAATTTGCAATCTCCTGTGGAAATTAAAGGAAGCACTTATGCAGCAATTCCAAATGATTTTCCAACAGGTCATTTGAATTATACTAACATTGGAACACCAATTAATTCAACCTTTGGATTAACGATTGGTAACCGTTTTGGTAACGATAAAAAATTAGGGTTTATAGTCTCTGGAAGTTATCAAAATATCTACAGAGGTACTATTTCAAACTTCTTTTTACCAAGTTCTCAACCAGGGTTAGAAAATATACCTCTCTTTTCTGATCTTCAATTACGAAATTATTCTGTTAACAGTAAACGATTAGGGATAAATGGAAAATTAGATTATCAAATTAATAAAAACAATAAGATATCATTGATAACTACTTACGTAAAATTAGATGATTATCAAACCAGAATTGTTTATGATACAGTAGCTTTAAATTCAGTAGTAGATAATTGGCAAAGAAGTCAATGGCAATACCAATCTATTTATAACCTCACTTTACAAGGTCAACATAAGTTAAATACTTCATTTAATGTTGATTGGAATTTGGTTTACTCCAAAGCAAATAACCATATTCCAAACCAATCTCAATTCATTCACCAGTTCGCAGTAGTTGCAACTTCTTTAACTGCAGACAAATTGCAAAAAATGTCTCATATATGGATGCGCAATAGCGATCAAGATTATTCTTTGTATTTGAATGCTACTAAGAATACTAAATTGTTGAATAAGCTTTTTGAGCTTAAACTTGGTGGTATTTTAAGATCAAAAAGCAGAGATAATTTTTACAATTCTTATACATTGGATCCTGTTTTAGGAGCATTATATACAAATATTAATGCTGCACAATTCATTTTTAAATCTGCTGCTGATGGAATTCAAGGCATCACTGGAAATAATTATACTTTTAAAGAAAACATTGGTTCTGCTTATGTTCAAGGTAAATGGCAATTCAATAAACGATTAGAAGCCCTGGGTGGAGTAAGAATGGAAAACACAAACCAGAATTATGAAACACAATTAGGAAAAGATGTTAATGCAAAGTCAGGTACAATTAAGTACACAGACTATCTTCCGAGTTTACAATTTAAATATGTAATTAATAAAACTCAATCATTAAGATTTGCATATTATAAAGCTTTGGCAAGACCAGGTTTTGCAGAATTAATTCCTGATGGATTAGATGGTGAATTTTTTAGAGAGATTGGAGACCCTGTTCGGTTGAATCATACACTTGCCGATAATCTAGATTTCAGGTACGAATTTTTCGGTGAAGGTTCTGATCAAGTACTGCTAGGTGTTTTTTACAAGAAATTACAAAATCCTATTGAAATTTCTGCGGTAAAGCCACTGAATGTAAATAGTTTGTACTTGCAACCTTTGAATATAGGCGATGCTACAAATTATGGCTTTGAAGCTGTGGTTACTAAGTACATTGGAAATTTTGGTATAACCGCAAACTATACCTACACTAAATCGAGTATTACTAATGATAGCATGATTTATTCTAGTAGAAATACTACTGGCCAAATTGTTTCAAAAAGGTTATCTGAAACAAGGCCATTACAAGGTCAATCAAATCATATTGGAAATATTTCTTTTATTTATAAAAATCCAAAAGTTGGTTTCGATTTTCAATTAGCAATGGTTTATACAGGTGAAAGAATAACGTTTATTAGTCCATATTACGGGTTACATTATTGGCAATCACCAACAACTCAATTGGATATGTCATTTGAGAAAAGAATTGTAAAGAAGTTAACACTATATGGTAAAATAAATAATTTAACCAATGCTCCGTTCGAATTGTCACTTCGGTTGCCTTATAATACTTACATAGCGGCAAGCGGATCAAGACCATTGGCTTTACAATCGGATCCAAACAATAAAACCATTATTCAACAAGATTTTTATAAAACAAACTTCCTTTTTGGAGTAAGATATAAACTATAATCAACTTTAATCAATCAATCAAAATGAAAAAATATTTTAGTATAATTATCGGATTTGGTTTAATAGGATTTGGTTTATCATCTTGTAATAAAATTATTGATGATAAAGATTTATGGGTTGGTGTTATGCCTGTTGCTACTCCTATTAGTGATGCTATTTGTTTAACTGGTGCGATTAATGGAACCATGTTAGCTGGTAAAACTTACAATGTTTGTGGAGATATTTTTGTAAATGCTGGTGATACATTAACAATACAAGAAGGCGTAACAGTTAATTTTAACGGTCCGAGTGGAACTGTTCCAGTAGGACTAGGAGTTAAGGGTATATTATTATGCCTTGGTACTAAAGAGAAACCAATTTGGTTAACTTATGCTGGTGTAACTAAAACGGATAATTTGGGTTCAAATCCAGATTTAGATCCTGCATTAAGAGGTAAGTGGACGGGCGTAATTGGGGCAACAACTTGCCCTTTAATGGTAATTAAATGGACGCATGTAGAATTTGGAGGAGCAACAATTAGTTCGGCATTGAAAAGTTTTACAAACGCAACAAGTCCTTATTCATTATATTTTGCAAATCCAGATGGTTCTTTCATATTAGAGGATTCTTGGTTATACGGAAGTGTAGATGACCCATTTAGGATAAATGGTGGCAAGATGCATATTATGAGAAATACTTTTGAAAAATGTGGATATACTGGTGGAGAGGCGATGAATGCAAAAGCAGGAACTATTGGAGATTTTGCTTATAATTTAATTATTGGTATGGCAACAAATGGACCAAAGTTATCTAACATAAACGTATTACCAGGAAAACCAAGTTCCAATGTAAGAATGTATAATAATACGATGGTGAATTGTGGATTCAGAAGATCTTCTGCTGGTAGAGGCGGTTCTATTAATTTTGAAGAAGGAGCTGGAGGAATGGCATATAATAATTTAATAGTCAACTGCAAGTTTGGTTTAAGGGTTGTGAGTACCCCTATAGCTGATACGGCAAATCTTCGATATGGATATAATTGGTATTACGCTGATTCGGTATCTCTCGCAAGTCAGTTTATACCTTCTATATCAGTAAGTAATGCAATAAGTCAACCGCAAGAAACTGATTTTCCAAAGCCTTCAACTTATTTACCTGTAGGATGGAAAGCGGGAGATGCTTACACAGCCCCAACTTCATTAGTAGGAGCCAACAATCCTCAATTTCTTAATGCTCCTGTGCCACTGCCTGCTGGGCTTCTGCTCAGGGATATTGCCGTTGTAGGAAATTTTAATTTTGCTTTAAAGTCTACTTCTCCATGTATTGGAAAAGGATTTATTGGATTTTCTCCAAGAGCAGATATTCCAATAAGTTTAAAATATGGTGCAACAGAAATTACTGCTCCAGGAATTGATATTGGTGCTTATCAAAGTAATGGTAGAGGTAACCAACATTAATTAACTAATATTACTGGCTTATTATTTTTCCATCTTGCATCTCAATTATTTTACTAGTTCTTGCTGCAAAACTTTGGTCGTGGGTAACAATTAATAAGGTTTGTTTGAACTCTTCAGCTAATTGTTTGAAAATATCAAATACTATATCACTATTTTTTTTATCGAGATTTCCAGTAGGTTCATCACCCATAATGATATGTGGATCATTTATGAGCGCTCTTGCTATAGCTACACGTTGTTTCTCTCCACCAGAAATCATATTGGCCGATTTGTTGGCAAGATGATCAATACCTAACATTTTTAATTTTTCAATAGCACGATGCTCTACTTCTTGGGCTGAATATCGGTTGAGTTTTAATCCGGGTAGCATCACATTCATTAAAACAGAAAATTCATTTAATAAATAATGAAACTGGAATACAAATCCTATTTTTTCATTCCTAACCAATGCTAGTTCGCCTTCTTTTTTGATAGTCATACTTATTTCATCAATTAATAATTCACCTTCATAATCAGTATCCATTGTAGATAAAATATAGAGTAGCGTTGATTTTCCGCAACCAGATTTTCCAGTAAGAGCAACAAATTCTCCTTTATTAACAGAAAAACTAATGTCAGTTAACACTTTTACCGTAAATGGATCGTGGAAACTTTTATTGATATTGATTGCTTCTAGAATTTTATTACTCATGATTATTTTCCGCGTATGATAATTACTGGATCAATCTTACTTGCTTTTTTTGCCGGAAACCATCCAGCCAAATAAGTGGTGATCAATGAAAAAACAATTCCAATTACATAGAATATCGGGTTATACAATATCGGATATGTTTTTACAGTCGGTAATGAGGCTGTATTGAAAGGGATCTGTCCGATCGTCCAAGAAAGCCCTAACCCACAAAGTAAGCCAAGTAAACCACCAAATATCCCTATACTTATTGCAATTAATAAAAATATGCGTTTCACATCTCGCCCCGAAAATCCTGTTGCTTTTAAAATAGCAATAGAATCCATCTTTTCATAAATCATCATATTCAGGATATTATAAATGCCAAATCCAGCAACAATTAATAAAGTTACTCCTACAGCATATGAAATTAAAGTTCTAACAGAGCTTCCAGTTTCAAATTGGGCATTGGCCGTTTGTATATCTTCTGCATCGGCGCTAAAAAGTTGCATGTATTTTTTGGCAATAGCTGGCGCCTGCTTCATATCTTTTAGCTTCACTTGTATATCAGTTATATAATCACCGGGTTTGCCTAAAATTTTTTGAACAGTACTTATCGATGCAAAACTCTGCACCTTATCTAATTCCTTAATTCCAGATTGAAAATACCCGACCACTTTTAAAGAAAATCGTTCTCCTTTAGAAGTAGTAATTTGAACTACATCTCCAAGATTAGCCAATAATTTTTTTGCTAATTCATTACCTAAAACAATACTATTAGGCACTTTATTAATATCTGCTCCCAAGCCTTTAACAATGTATTCATTAAAATGGTAGAGTTTGCTTTCTGCCTCAACATCAATTCCGTTTACAACGCCTGTAATTTCAACTGTACCGTCATTAAAAAAAACTTGTGCAGTAAGTTTGGGAGAAAAACCCAATACTTCATCATCTTTTTGTAATGCATTCATAATAGCATTACTATTATAAATGGATGATCTACTATTTCCTGATTTTATTGAATGAACAAAATTATGAGCGTTTTTAAATTGGGGATATATTTGAATGGGTTGAATTTCACTGGGTTTAATTTCATTATACAAACGAACATGTGGAGTTCTATTTAATATTAATCCATCTAATAATTTATTTAATCCACCCATAAAACTAAGTAACGTGATAAACATGGTAATACTAAAAGTTACTCCAATTGCTGCAACAAGGGTCTGCTTCCATCTGGCAATTAATAAAGCCTGAGCTATACTGGCTATTAATCGGTTACTCATTCTGCTTGTTTAACGATAATGTCTTTAATAGTTAATCCGCTAATTATTTCTACTTTTTGGTAATCTTTTAATCCAATTACTACCTTTCTTTTTTTGTTATTTTCTAATAGTACAAATTCATCATCAATTATATAACTTCTAGGTATCGTTATTGCCTTTTCTTTTGTTTTAATTACAATATTTGCCTCAGTAGTTAAATTAGGATATAATGCAGCTGGGGCTTTAGTAAAACTGGCTTCTATTGTAAATGATTTGGATGAAGCATTCATTGCAGGGTATATTTTAGTAACAATTGCTTCAAATACCTGATTTTTATAACTATCCATATTTAAAATAACTTGTTGCCCAATTTTAATTCTGGTAATATCATATTCATCAACTTGCAACTCTAAAATAAATCCATTGGCTTCTCCCACAAGTGCAATAGGGCTCTGTGTATTAACCATTTCACCTTGTTTCTTTAATACTGTATATACTTTTCCATTGAATTCACTTTTAATGGTATAGTCGCCTTTTACAGTATTAGAAATATCCAATAACTTTTGCGTTTGTTTGGCTTGAAGTGTTAATTGGTTCTCTATTTGTTTGTATCGCAATTGAGCTACATGATATGCATTAGTAGAATTTTTTAAATTAAGCTGACGAACTTCTAATTCATTTCTTGTGCCAATTCCTTGATCCCATAAATTTTGTTGTTTATCTAAAAGAGAAGCATCATTTTCCGTTTTTACTTTTGCTGTTTCTATATCCAACTTTAATTCATTCAGTTTGTCGGTATTAGAAGAGAGAGATCCGTATTTTGCAGTTATTATAGCATTTTCATTATTAAGCTGAATGGCATCATTTGAAATTTTATAAAGAGGGTCGCCTTTTTTTATAATTGTACCTTCTGTTACTAAAACTTGTTTAACTAAGCCGTTAACTGTAGAAAATACTTGATACTGATTTTTACTTTTAATTACTCCTGAAGCATAAACGGATTCAGTGATCCGTTCTTCAATTGCATTCGTTTTTTCCTGTTTTTTATTACAGGAAAAAATACATACAATGCTTAAAATAAACAAGCTAATTTGTTTCATTGCACTTTATATCAACGTTATATAAAGTTACGAATAAAGAATCAGCTTAAATAGTTTATAAATAGAACTAGCTAAGTTCTATTAACGCAGATACAAATACGACTAGTTCTATTGTTGATATAAATATATGAGGGGTGATTCTACAACCTTGTACATTGGCAGTATCAATGGAAACCGTATAAAATTTGTATTTTTCAATAGCGTTTCTGCTAATAAAGCTGGTTTCATTCCTTAATTCTTATATTAGTAATTGCGCATGAGCTTAAAGCTTCTGATGGAGTATTTACTTTTATTTTACCAACATTTCTCACTTTGCTAGTCAACTACTGTTTCGTTGCCAGACTCCCAAGAATAGCAACTAATAATCATGTCTAATGATTCGGTAGTATTCCTTGTAAGAATAAATTCTTCTGAACTACAGCTTACCAAATTGACAACTTTTTCGGTCATGATTTTCTTATCTTTAAACTGTACATTTCGCATATAATATTCACCTAGATGGGTTACTTCTCTAATATGTTGTATATAGTTTTTAGAATTAGATTTGGTAAAATATTGTAATACCCATTTTCTGAATTGATATAATCAGATTTTAATAAATAGTAACTTCAAATGTCTTCCCTATAAATCTCATCTTGGGCTAAAGCTAGAGGAGATTTATTGTTGAAAGACCCTATTCATGCAGCAAAAAAAGCACGTTTATTCACAACAAAGAATTGAATATTACTTATAAATGTTTAATCAAATAATTACTGATTGACAGGTAAATTTTTCCTGTTTTAACACCCTCGGCTTTCATTTTCTTACGGTCAATATCTGTATCTTTTCCCATAAAATTAATGGGTATTTTTATTCTTTCAATTTCAAAACTCACTTCAACCAAGACTGGCAAAATTTTAGTTGAATTTTCATAATTTAAAATGAGGTTGTATGCGCCATCTTTTTTTGTGCTTATTTCAGTTTCTGCAACGCGCATATTGGTTATATCTAGTAACAATAATGCAATAGAGAAGTCGGCTTTCGGGTCGGTTGGAATAATATTAATGGCTTTGTATTTTTTTTCATTTTTTATTATATCTCCTCTTGGAACGGTAATAAAAGAATATTCAAATAAACGATTTAAGGAGAAATCTAATCCACGCTTAGGAATCATTACAAAATCTGAAGAAGAAAATTTTATTGGCTTGCCTTTAGTATAACTCATTGATGCATACTTTGTAGGCATATTGATGAAATTAATATCAATATCTAATTTTAGCTTCGCCGAAAACTGCTGAATGGAATCCATTCGTTGTTTTATTTTTAATAAATCTGCATCAATATTTTGAGCATTAATTGATATTGTCACTAGTAAAAGCACTGTATTTAAAATCAATTTCATTATCCGATATCTTTTTTGTGAAACAACAAAATACCAATCCCCATAAATAGGAGTGTGTAGGTAATAAGTAAAGCAGAATTAAAATAAATAATATTCCAATCGATTGTATAATTAAAAAAATTTTGCCAGGTATCATTTAACTTCGCAAAAAATAATTGATTAAAAAAAGAATTCCCAAAATCTACTTTTAATAATAAATTAGATAGGATAAGAAAAAATGCTGCAATAATCCATGTTTTGGTAGCATCTTTAAATATTACTGCTATAGTTAAACTCGCTACTGAAAAAAATACCATCGATAATGCACCAGATATAAAAGCATATTGTAATCTAATAAAAGCATCTTTTGATTCAAAGAAATTGAGGGTATTTAAGTAAACAATTAAATCTCCTTTTCCAAATAAGCTATATGAAAGCGTAAATGAAGTTACTGCTAGCAATAAAACAACTAAAAAGGTAAATCCAATGGCCACTATGTATTTACTCAAAATGAATTTCCATTTTAAAACTGGTTGCAAGAGTGTAGTTTGTATGGTTCTGTCTTTATATTCTGTAGTTAAAGTACCAGAAACAATGATCATTAAAATGAGTGGAAGATGAAACCACAGTGTATTGAGAATTAAATACACCAATAAGTTTCCATTAAGTAAAGTGCCTTCAAAAAAGAAAGTTTTTTTTAAATTATCCAGTAATAAATCAAGAATATTTTTTCCTTGAAAATAGGCGCTGAAAAGAATTACAGCTTCAATCATAAACAATGATGCTAAAGCATAATAGGTTTTACTCTGCCTAAACATTTTAAAAATCTCTGCTTTAATTAATGATTTCATGATCCAGTTATTTCAAATAATTTTTCCATGTTTAATTCTGGGGTACAGGATGTTATATAAATATGTTCTTGATTTAGCAGATTTATAAGTGAAGCAACTTTGTCGGCAGTAATAGTTACATGTGCACATTGTGTTGTAAAAACCACTTTATATTCTTTTAGCGATATTGCAGTTTCTATATTTGGTGCACAAATCATATATGTAGAGGTGTTTTCGGCAATTAATTGTTGAGCTGGGCCTTTATTCACCATTTTACCTTCTTTAATAACGTATAAAGTTTTGCAAACTTTACTAAGCTCTTCTATAATATGTGATGAAAGAATAATAGCTAGTTTCTCTTTTTGTGCTAAGTAAACTATTAATTTTCGCAGCGCACTTACGCCCAATGGGTCTAATCCTGAAAATGGTTCGTCTAATACCAAACATGCAGGATTATTTAATAAAGCAATTGCAATTCCTAAGCGTTGCTTCATTCCTAATGAAAAATTGCGAACAGGATCTTTTCTATTTAATGGCAATCCAACTTTAAGTAACGAATCTTCTAACAATTTTTTACTGGTATTTATTCCTTGTATACTTCCAAAAATTTTTAAATTTTCATAAGCGTTTAAATACTCGTATAAAGCTGGACCTTCAATTATTCCACCAATCTTTTTATTGCTGCTTGAGTTAATTTGAACAGTGCCAGTATCAGGAGTAACTAATCCAAATAAAATTTTAAATAGGGTAGTTTTGCCAGCTCCATTTGCACCTAAAAGACCGCAAATTTCACCAGCATCGCAACTAATACTAACATGGTCCAATACTTTTTGGGTACCATAAGATTTGCTTAAATCATGCCCAGCAATAATCATGATTTAAGTTTTAATTGAAGTTTACTGTAATCGAATTTAGATGTATAATTTTTCTCCAAAAAAGTGCGCGTCCAAAACTTTTTCTTGATTAAAAAAAGTGGTTCTTTTATCATAAAGTAAGGTACATAATGATACCATTTAACTCCGGCTTTAGTATAATGGGCTTTTATTTCTTCATCAATACCTAATTCATCTGCAGCAACTTCTGCAGCCATTCTTTGGCATTTAGATCCTATATAAGTATTGGCAATTCTTCTATTAAATCCATGAATAAAAAACTGGTCTTTTGCTCTTTTATAATTTTGAAACCTCGACCATCCATCGGCCAATACTAAAAAAATATGTATAAAAGAGAACATAAAACTCCAAATCCAAAAAAGTACCCATGGGGTAGAAGATTCGTAATAAGCATTAACTAGTTTACCCCAATAGAACCATGCTTCTATAATAAATAGAATAAGCGAATAATAAAGTAGGCGCCCTACTCTTATATACGATGTAATTTGGTTGGGTTGTTTAATATGCACTGTCCTCAAAATCTGCTCTAAAATAGGAAAATTAGCCTTTAAATACAAAAAATTAATGTACGTAATCTTAAAAAGTAAAAGTCCACCTGCATTACTAAGTGGACTTTTTATTCAATTATGTACTCATCGTGTTATTATGGTACATACACTTTAGCTTGTAATACTTTTTGGAGGTCGGTTGATAGCTTGGATAGAATATCGTACTTAGTAGCTTTTTCAATGGCATCTATTGTGGTAATGTATTTTGTCCAATCTGTAAGCATGGTATTTTCGTTTGGTGTATCAACAGCTAATATTCTTGTATCGGCATTAACTCTATTTAGATCGTTATTGCCGTTTGGAATGATTACTGCTACTTTCCAAACCCTATTGGGCACAATTACTTTGCCTCCATTGATAGTTTCAGCGGATCCGTTACTGCCAATCCCACCTTTTCCGTAGCTTCCCATAATGATATATACTTCATTGCCTTTTTGAACTTCTGTTCTCAAATAACTTTCTAATGTTGCCCAAGCTTTTTGATTGTTATTGGGAGCTTGAGGAATCATGTTGGTCATTAAGAAAGTTGCAGAGTTTGCATCTGAAGTACTTGATCTATCTCCCGAAGGACAATTATGTCCACGATCAAATCCAGAACCGCTATAGCTGTTGCTTTGTACTTTGTAAAAGCTAAATGGCGTCATAATAAATGCAGCAAAATCATCCTGACGAGAAGTAGTTCCCAAATTAGTAGCATCTAAATGCCAGCTCACCCAATTAGGGGTGCCTCTTGAACTGCTATAAGACTCTGCATAATATTTCATGTCAATCAAATAGTTGTCATTAACAGTAGAGTCAGAGACTGCATTGGAAGGATTTCCAAAAAGCAGGTTGCTATTGTCGCCTGAAGCAGGTGGAACATCAACCCCATTGGCTAATGGGAACCCTCTGCCAGGTGCCGCAATAGTAACAAATTGGTTGTCTACAACATTATCAGGTATTTCATTAAAAGTAATTCCTGGATTTCCGATACCTATTAAAGTTACATCATCAATATTAACTCTTGTTGTAGCGGGTTTTCGAATTTGGAATCTAATTTTTTTGATACCGCCCAATTTAATGGTATCTGTTTTAAAAGCAGAAGGAGTGGTGCTTAATGTTGGTCCAACTTGATCGTAAGTGAATCCACTATTTTCTGAAACCCACACACTTATTTGTGAAGCAGCATCGATACCATATTGCGCATGTTTTATCACAATCATTGTAACACTGTCGATATCGAAATTAGTACCAATTTTACCCGCACGAAGTCTTACACTTTGCTTATCATTAAATACATCAGCAGTTAAATTGCCCAATAATGCATCTTCAAAAGACCAAGAGCCAGTTTTTAGAGTAACGTCTGCAATAGCATAGGATGTTTTTTTACTTAACTCAAAATCTTCCTTAATTATGTATTGAGCTGGAACGTATTTAAGAGTTGCATCGCTTGGTTGATCGTTATTTTTTTTACAAGAAACAAGGGTGAGTACCACTAAAGTGCTTAGGAGAAATTTATACATTAAACAGAGTTTATAGTTTTGAAAGGCGAATATAAACCCCTTAAGTAGAAATACTAAGTATTTCTACTTAAGTAATCATTAAATAATGTAAAATGAGTACAAACTGTGCATAAGGTCATTAGCAAATATGATGTAATGATGCAACATAATACTGATGCTTCATTATTAATAAAATGAAGTTGCCCTTACATAAAGGAATGATTAAAGCACCTATAGAAGTTCATTTACTGGAGAAGTATGGTATTAATACAAAGCAATGCCCCTGTTGCCAAAAGAATACCATGGAATTACAAGTAGTGTACCAGCCATGAAAAAAGGGCGATGATGGGTGAGAAAACTAGCGCAGTGGAATTATAGAATAAAATCAGCAATGTTAAAGAATGTATGGAAATACTATTGGGTTAACAGCAAAAATTAACCACAAATGAAGCTAGTTGTATAAAATAAAGCAGTATTTTTAAGAAACATCAATGGCTAGAAGTAAAACAGTAGTTGAAAGGTGTACAACAAATCAATAAAATAATTAAAAATAAAAAAGAAGCAATAAGCTGGCTGATACTTTATCCCTACTGCAAACTTGGGATCGAGGTCAGTCAACACAAAAGTATACCACAAAGCCCTGTAGCAGAAATTAATGCAAGGCTTTATCAGAGGGCTTTGCAATTACTTTTCGTATTGTTGTACGTCATATAAAACCAATCATGCAAAAAACATTTCTAAATAAAAAATTTGGTTTAATTGAAATCTCAAACACAACCAATATTGAACAAGCCATAAAAAATACATCGGACTTTTTTAAAATTATTTACCTATTTAAAAACACGGAAATTATTTTAGACTTTGAGAAATTTCAGCATGAAGAAGACAGCCTTTTTTTTATTTCCAACACCCAACAATACCAAATTCATACTATTAATAAATCATTAGGTGCGGTTATACTTTATTTTAATCAAGATTTTTATTGCGTACAAATTCACGACAAGGAGGTTTCTTGCGATGGAATTTTATTCAACAATGTTTTTAATGCTACAAGCGTAATTTTATCTAAACAAGATAATGCAAACATTGTAAATACTATTAAAGAAATAAAAAAGGAATACGAAAGCGATGATATTGCAACGGAAGAAATGTTGAGAATTTTACTCAAAAAG
>JAYTXG010000368.1:0-2105 GCA_043743375.1 Sphingobacteriia bacterium | reverse complement strand
AATGCTCAAAATAGATTAATAACCAAATCAGCAATTATTAGTTTTTATTCCAACTCACCAATGGAAAATATTGAAGCTACAAATAAAGCTGGCCTGTCGGTAATTGATAAAAATACTGGCCAGTTTGAGTTCAGTGTTTTATTAAAAGGCTTTAGTTTTGAAAGAGCTTTAATGCAAGAACATTTTAACGAAGATTATGTAGAGAGTGATCAGTTTCCAAAAGCTGGTTTCAAAGGAAAAATCACAGATCAGACTAAAATAAATTTTATAAAAGATGGTATTTATAATGTTCCTATCACAGGTATACTAACATTACATGGTGCTTCAAAGGAAATTGCAAATTCCGCTATAATTACTATTCATAATGGAGTTACAGTAGGCGAAGCAACATTTAATATTGATGTTGCAGATTTCAATATTAAAATTCCATCAATTGTAAAAGATAAAATTGCTAAAACAATAAAAATTACTGTTAAAGCACAATATCAATCACTCTAAATATTTATTATGAAAATAATTGTAAATACTATTTTATGTTTTTGCCTTATCCCTTCATTACACGCTCAAGCTGATTTATTAAAGGGACTAGAAGATAGTACTCCGAAAAAAGAGTATGTTTCAAGTGCTTTTAAATCTTCAAGAGTTGTAAATGCTCATTCAGTAGAAATGATTGGTGCTGGTACAATGGACTTTAGAATACTTCATCGATTTGGTCCGATTAATCAGGGCTTTGATCAATTTTTCGGGCTTGATCAAGCAACTATGCGCATGGGATTTGATTTTGGTGTTACCAAAGACCTAACCATAGGAATTGGGAGATCCACATTTAAAAAAGATGTAGATGGATTTTTAAAATATCGAATTGTTCAACAGTCTAAAGGACCAAAATCAACTCCATTTTCTTTGATTGCAGTGGTTGGTCTTTCTACTTACACTTATAAAAATCCTGACCCAATAAAACCGTTTTCTTTTAGTGATAGATCGGCTTACTATTTTCAAGGAATCATCGGAAGAAAAGTGAGTACTAGTTTTTCTATGCAATTGAGTCCAACTTTAGTACATAGAAATACAGTGCTACCTACAGATGAAAAAAACATTTATGCACTAGGATTTGGGGCTAGATATAAAATTTCTAAACGAATGGCATTGATTGTAGATTATTTTTATGTAGCCAATGGATTCCCTAATACTTTTGGAACAAACCCGTTATCAGTAGGGTTAGATATAGAAACAGGCGGACATATATTTCAGTTGAATTTTTCTAATACGGCAGGTATGAATGAGCGATCATTTATTACTGAAACTGTTAATAGTTGGGGGAAAGGAGAAATTCAATTCGGCTTTAACCTTTCTAGAATCTTTAATATTCGATCAAAAAAAATAGGAACAAAATAAATTACAATTTCTAAAAATATTGATGATGCAGCATTTGTAATCTTTACTGCATCTTAAGATTGAAAATGATCATCATCAAATAATAAATACCTGCTTTATGAAAAAATTATTGGTTCTGCTCATTCTTATAACAGTGATTGCTGTTGCATGCTCAAAAGGAAGTGATGCTGTTGTTGCCAATCCAACTACAGTAGATTGTAGTTTAATAGATAGCAGATATGGATCTGTAGTTTCTGTAATTATTCAGAATTCATGTGCCACCAGTGGTTGCCACAATGCCGGAAGCTTTAATGGTCCTGGCCCACTCACAAATTATACTCAAAATAAAGCTGCGGCAAATGCAATAAATAGTTCAGTTAGTTCTGGTTCTATGCCTAGAGGATCTGTACTGTCTACATCCCAAAAAAATGCCATTGCTTGTTGGGTTTCTTCAGGAGCGCAAAATAATTAAGTAAACGTATTTAAGAAGCTTTTCTAGGGGTTACAGAAAATCCAGCACCTTTTTTAGATGAAGAGAAGTTTTTGCTGCCCATTGCGCCAGTTGTTTTTCCGAAACTGCTAGTAGGGCCAGCAGGTTTCGATACCATTCCTGATGAAGTTGCTGATTTTTTTACAGTTTTTTTGCTTGATTTTGCTTTTCCCATATACTTGGTTTTGTATAAAGCTACTCTTTTTTTGTTTTTATAAAACTGTAATTAAATAGATTATAT
>JAYTXG010000367.1:0-2496 GCA_043743375.1 Sphingobacteriia bacterium | reverse complement strand
TTTATAAAATGAATACAATTACAATCGAAGGTGTTCTGAGGACCGAACATGGCAAAAAAGCTGCCCGCCAAATTCGCTCTCAAGAAAATGTGCCAGGTGTAATTTACGGGGGTGCTGAGGAGGTTAATTTTTATGCTCCTGCCAAGGCTTTCAAGCCTTTAGTGTACACTGGTGAATTTCAGTTAGCAGAAGTTACTGTTGGAAATAAAAAATACAAATGTATTTTGAAAGACCTTCAGTTTGATAAAGTTAGTGATCAATTAATTCACATTGATTTATTGGAATTGGTAGACAATAAAAAAGTAGTCGCTACCTTACCTTTAAAATTTACTGGAGTATCAGTTGGAGTAAAAGATGGTGGTAAATTAGTTACTAAAATGAAGTCTTTAAAAATTAAAGCCTTACCTAAAGATTTAACTTCTACAATCAATGTTGATATTACTAATTTAGAATTGAATGGTAATATTCGTGTAGAAGATGTGAAAGTTAAAAACATAGAAATTTTAAACTCCCCACGTATTCCTATAGCTTCTGTTGTGATGACTCGTCAGTTAAAACAAGACGAAGCAACTGTAGTAAAAGACGAAAAGAAGAAATAATAATAATTATTGCTTTACAAAGGCCCCCGATTATTCGAGGGCCTTTTTTTATTTCCACAAAGGGACTGAAATAAAAAAAGTACTTCCAATTCCTTTTTGGCTACTTATCCAAATTTCTGCGTTGTTTTTATCTAAAAATTCTTTGCAAAGTTTTAACCCTAGTCCTGTTCCTTTTTCATCATTCGTTCCATTTGTAGTTCTATTAAACTCATTTTTAAAAAGTTTATCTATATACTCTTCAGGTATACCAATTCCTTTATCATTAATTGATATGATCATTTCGTTGTTACTTACTGAACTATTAATGGCAATTAAACTATTTTTATAACTAAACTTAATAGCATTACTAATTAGGTTACGAAGGGTAATCTTCAAATGCTCTGGATCAATCCAAACCATTTCGGCTTTTGAATTATTAATTAGTTGAATATTTTTTGAATTGCTGTAATGCTTTTCTAGGCTGATGACTTCCTCAATTACAGCCCTTGCAGAAACTTTTCTGGCATTTACAGTAATACCTTTCATTTGACTCTGACTCCAAATTAATAAATTATCCAAATTGCTTTCTAAATTATCAATTTGTTTTGTAAAATCAATCGACAATTCCTTAAACTCAAACTGAGTAATATATTCTTTGTTTAATAAATCCATTGACCCTTTAAGTAAGGCTATTGGTGACCTCATGTCATGAGCTATTACTGTAAATAACTTCTCTTTTGTTTTATTGGAAGTTTCTAGTTCTTTATTTTTTTCTTCTATTTGTTGTTGGTAAGAAGATTGTTGAAATATAAAATATTGTAAAGCTAAAATACAAAGAAGTATTGCCCAAGTAATATTAAAAACTACTCTCTCAAAAGATACAGCATCAAAATAAAATTTACTGTTCAAAATAATTTTTATCAATATAAATGCAATAGTAGTAAGCAATGAAATTGAAATGGTAATTCCTTTTCCTCCATAAAAAATTATCGTAACAATAAGGTTAGCAAATAAAAAATACTCTGTACCATTTCTAAATAAGATAGCTTCCGCTGATAAAAAAAATATTGCAAAAAAATTAATAAAGAGGCGGACTGCTAAAAATTTACGGTGTTGATGTGCTATTAAAATAAAAAAACTACCTACAAAAAGTAACAGGTTTAAACTTAAGAGTAAATACCTTCCTTGCAAAAAATTAATAATTATAAAAATCAAATGAATAGGAATACTTGTAGCAACAATAATATTGGTAATTTGGGATTTTTTCTTTTCAAAAAAGTCTAAATTATTATTAATACCAATGTTTAAAATTGACTTCCATTGATGCTTTACAAACTGTAGTATTTGGTTTTGCATTAGGCAGAATTCTTGTATAAATTTAACGCTACTAAGAATATAAATCTGTACTAAGTTTGAATTGAAAGCGCAACATGCTATTTTTGTCAGCATATGAACAAGTTTTTAATCATCGGATTAGGCAATATTGGAGAAGAATATCACCATACTCGCCATAATATTGGGTTTGATATTTTAGACTCATTTGTACGGAAACACAATGGTTTTTTTAAAGTAGATCGACTGGCTGAAATAGCCGAGGTAAAGTGGAAAGGCAAGATCTTTATCTGCATAAAACCTACCACTTACATGAATTTAAGTGGCAAAGCATTTAAATATTGGTTGGATAAAGAAAAGTTAGATATTGCTGCTACCCTTACAATTGTAGACGACCTAGCGCTTCCTTTAAATAAGCTACGATTAAGGGGTTCAGGCACCGATGCTGGCCATAATGGGCTAAAAGATATACAACTTACACTTGGAACAGACGCTTATGCTAAGCTAAGATTTGGTATTGGAAATAGTTTCCTTAAAGGGGGTCAAGTCGATTTTGTATTAGGCAAATGGCTCCCAGAAGAGCAAC
>JAYTXG010000366.1:0-2515 GCA_043743375.1 Sphingobacteriia bacterium | reverse complement strand
ATTTACAATAACCGAACCATAGTAATTAATTTATTGATAAACCCATTAGTGGCAGGTATTTCAGTATTTTTTTTGGGAAAAGGCCAATAAAAAACCCTTTCATTTTGAAAGGGTGCATCGTATCGTTTTGAAAGGGTTAACCAATTTTAAAGTCATCTATCTTACGGTAAAGTGTGGTAAGCGCAATATTGAGTAAACGGGCTGCTTCAGTTTTATTACCATTTGTATATTTCAATACTTTTTGAATATGTATCTTTTCGGCACTAGCTAATTCAAATGCCGAAATAGATTTGCCAGATAAATTGCCCTCATTCGTTTTTTGTAAATCCGCGGGTAAACTAACGTAATGTAATTCTCCTACATCCGATAATATTACACTACGTTCAATTACATTTTTTAATTCGCGAATATTACCTTTCCATGTATGTTGTTTTAGGGTTTCAATATACGATGTAGTTAAACCAGTTATTTTCTTGTTGGTTTTTGTGGCAAAATGGGCGGCAAAATAATTAGCCAGTTCTTCAATATCATTTAATCTTTCTCTTAATGCAGGTAAAGCAATTTGAAAAACAGCAATGCGATAAAATAAATCTTCCCTAAAATTACCTATGGACATTTCAACTTGCAAATTTTTATTGGTTGCTGCTATTATCCTCACATTTACTTTAGTAGATCTACTGTCTCCAACTTTGAGAAATTCTCCAGTTTCCAAAACCCTAAGTAATTTAGCCTGTAATTCTAATGGCATTTCACCCAACTCATCTAAGAAAATAGTTCCTCCATTTGCTTCTTCAAAAATTCCTTTGGTTTCTTTAATTGCTCCAGTAAATGCTCCAGCTTTATGTCCAAATAATTCGTTTTCTAAAAGTTCTTTGCTAAAGGCTGAACAATTAATCGCTATAAAATTATGTTTGCTTCTTTTGCTATGATTATGAATAGCCTGTGCAAATACTTCTTTTCCTGTTCCTGTTTCGCCAGTTAACAACACGGTGGCATCGGAGTCTGCAACTTTGGTAGCTGCATCAATAGCTGCTTTAATTTGTTTTGATTTGCCAAGTATGCTCTTAAAAGAATATTTGTTACTTAATTGTTTTTCCAATTGCATCACTCTTTTAGCCAATGCCACTTTTTCAACGGCTTTGTAAAGCAATGGAATAATTCTGTTGTTATCGTCTCCTTTAGTGATATAATCAAAAGCACCATTCTTAATAGCTTGTACACTGTCGGAAATATTACCATAAGCGGTTAATAGGATGATTTCAATAGTAGGATATTTTTCTTTGATGGTTTTGGATAACTCTACACCACTTCCATCGGGTAATTTTACATCACAGAGAACTACATCAATATCATTTTGTTCCAATTTCTTCAAACCGCTTTTACAATCACTTGATTGTAAAACTTCAAATCCTTCTAGGCTGATAATTTTAGCCAAAAGCATTCTAAGTTTTTCTTCGTCATCAATAATTAGTACGTTGTTCAAGTTATATAAATTGGTAATATTTAAAATACAAATATAGGTTTGTTAATTTGTGAGAAATTAAATGATATTTACTTCTCTTTCTAATTCAATCCCAAACTTAGTTTTTACGCTATCTATAATTTCTTGCGAGAGCGCAACTATTTCAGCACCAGTTGCTTTGCCATAATTAACCAATACTAATGCTTGTAATGCGTAACAACCAGCATCATTTTTTCGGTACCCTTTCCAGCCACATTGTTCAATTAGCCATCCCGCGGGTACTTTAACTAATTGGTTATTGGGAAAAGAAGGAATTGTGGGGAATGTTAGTTTCAGCGCATCAAATGCTGCTTCTGTAATTACTGGATTTTTAAAAAAGCTACCTGCATTGCCTATTTTTTGTGGGTCGGGTAATTTCGATTGTCTAATTTGTATAATTGCAGAGGATATAGTTTGAATGGTTGGTGTGCCAATATGCATTAGCTCCAATTGCTTTTCAATTGCTCCATAAGACGTATTGAAGTTCGGCTTTTTTGGTAATTGAAAACAAACATTTGTGATAATGAATTGATTTTTGAGTCTGGTTTTAAAAATACTTTCTCTGTAACCAAATTCGCAATCGCTTTTATTAAAAGTAACTAATTGCTGATCCTCAATATTATAGGCCTGTAGCTCATAAAAAACGTCTTTTATTTCTACTCCATAAGCGCCAATATTTTGCATGGGAGAGGCTCCAATATTACCAGGTATTAAGCTTAAGTTTTCTACACCCGCATAATTATGATCAACACAATACAATACAAACTGATGCCAGTTTTCGCCTGCCATTGCTTTTACATAAAAGTAATTTGCATCTTCTTTAAATAATTCAATTCCCTTTAAATTATTTTTTATAATCCATCCATTATAATCTTTAGTAAAAAGTATGTTACTACCACCTCCTAAAATAAATAGTGGTTCATTTAATTCTTTTTTGTTTTTATTGATTACTTCAGCTATTTCATTAATTGATTGAATACTAGTAAAGTATTTTGCTTTTACATCAATGGCAAA
>JAYTXG010000365.1:0-1721 GCA_043743375.1 Sphingobacteriia bacterium | reverse complement strand
TTAATATTTACTATTCAAAGTCGAGTGCTGTGCCAGCCAAATGATGATAAAAAAATAAAAAAATTTAACTTTTCCGTTAGTTACAATCCTGCTATTCCGTTTGCTGATTTTGGAAGCAAAAGTTCATCAAATACCAATGCAGGTTTTGCCAGACCAGGGCCTGGCGTATCATTTTTTTTAAATAAAAGGGTATCCAAAAAAATTCAATTAACAGGAGGTGTATTACTTAATTCTTTCATTCTAGATGAAAATATAATCAATCAAGTTAAAATAAATAATCCAAATTATAGTTTTAAATCAAACGTTTCTAATTGGAATTTAACTAATTTATTAATAGGATTAGATTATTCTTTTTTAGAAAGAATAATTAATAATTCTACTATGTCATTTTATAATAGAATGCTCTTTGGCTTTGCTTATGTAAAGTCACCTGAAATATTTACCGAAGGGGCAAACATTGCAAATGGATCAAAAATATATTACAAACAGAGTTCTGACAAAGCAAATTCATTTAGCTTTTTATATGGTGTTGGAGTAAAATATAATTCTCCTAAAAAAACTTTCATTGCATTTGGGATAGATTTTTTATACACATATCCTCAATTTAGTAATGTTATAGCTACAACTACAAATAGTAACAACATATCTATAAACACAACATCGTTTTCTCAAAATATATTAGCATTTCCTATTAGTATTATAGTTGGAATAAAAATTTAGATATTTATATAAGTTCTTGCCCCCAACAACCTATTCCGTTACACTGCCAAGGTAAAAACTCCTATTATTTAATCCTGTCGCAGGCCTCTAGGCCTGTGACAACAAGTTAACGATAAACTTCAATCAGTCCCTTTCCTTTTTCTGTATAGTAATCTATTGCACTACTATACAACCATTCTTGTGGAGATGATACAAAACCTGCACGTACTGGGTTTTCATGCAAATATTTTAGCCTTTCCTCATACATATTTGTATAAGGATCTAACAAAATAGGATGGTTTTCTGTAATCCAAAATTGATATTTTTGATTTCTTTTATTAATTGATCCATATTTTTCAAAAATTGGAATTAGCCATTCTTTTCTACTTTCATTATCGCTGTTGTTGATTGCATCAATAATTTTAAGTGCAGTAAAACTTTTTATATTTTTAATTACCATTGCAATATCATTATCTCCCGAACAGGAAACTATCATATGAGAATGATTGGTCATTATTACCCAAGCATGTACTTGAAGACCTTGATTTTTTTGACAATGCTTAATACTATCAACTAAAATATTTTTATATTCATTTCTTGTAAAAATATCTACCCAACCTACTACAGTACTAGTAATAAAATAATTTGCCAGCTTATCCGAGAATTTATATTTTGAACTCATTAAATTAGGTGCTTTTATGGTAAATATAATAAAGAGTTAAATAAATTGAATATACTTTGAAAGGTCTTTGACAAAACAAAAGTTTAGCACAGGTCAGAGACCTGCGCTAGTTCAAGAAGATGTTTTGCACAGTTCGGAGACCTGCGCTAGTTCAAAGTTTAGCACAGGTCAAAGACCTGCGCTAGGTTATTTAAGTTTTAAAATTCAAAGTCACAACCAATAGGTGCACCTGGTGGAATTTCTTTGTGCTGCGGCAATGCAATGTCTTTTGGCTTTTCAATTCTTTCTACTGCATATAAGTAATGCGATTTATCTGATGATGATTTGCTCATTTGCTCAG
>JAYTXG010000364.1:0-3243 GCA_043743375.1 Sphingobacteriia bacterium | reverse complement strand
ACACTCATGAGGTAAAGTAAGAAAGTGCAAAAAATTACATCGCTCAGCCGAATTTGTCTGGGTACCCTTGAGATCATTTGGATAGATATATTAGTTTATACTTCCGAAATTATTCGGAGATATGCCTATAAAACGCAAAGGGCAAGCTTAATAGTATATTATTGGATAATATTTTAACCTCCCCCTCATCTATACAACACTTTTGCATAAAAAAGCCGGCACTTCTGCCGGCGTATTATTACTAACCCATCAATCCCATTATTTTTCAGCTACTACAGCTGGTTCTGGTACTATTACTAATTTTGCCCTTATTTTAGCCTCTATCTCATTTGCCAAATCTGGATTATCGTGTAGTAGTGTTTTAACAGATTCTCTTCCTTGTCCTAATTTACTGGTATCGTAACTAAACCAGCTTCCGCTTTTTTGAACAATGCCAAGTTCTACACCCATATCTACAATTTCTCCAACTTTGCTGATGCCTTCGCCAAATACCAAATCAAACTCTGCTGCTCTGAAAGGTGGTGCAACTTTGTTTTTTACCACTTTTACTTTTACTCTATTACCAATTGCCGCATCACCATCCTTTATTTGCGTCATTCTTCTGATGTCTAATCTTACTGATGCATAAAACTTGAGCGCGTTTCCTCCAGTAGTGGTTTCTGGATTACCAAACATCACTCCAATTTTTTCTCTAAGTTGGTTAATGAAGATGCAAATTGTATTGGTTTTATTAATTGTTGCGGTTAGTTTGCGCATTGCCTGACTCATTAATCTTGCATGCAAGCCCATTTTACTATCGCCCATCTCTCCTTCTAATTCGCTTTTTGGTACCAGTGCAGCTACAGAATCAATTACTACCACATCAATTGCTCCGGAAAGTATTAATCGATCGGCTATTTCCAATGCTTGCTCGCCATAATCTGGCTGAGAAATCAATAAATTATCTACGTCTACTCCTAGTTTTTTTGCATATGCACTATCAAATGCATGTTCCGCATCTATAATTGCACAGATTCCGCCCTTTTTTTGTGCTTCTGCAATAACATGAATGGCAATCGTTGTTTTACCAGAAGACTCTGGTCCATATATTTCAATAATTCTTCCTTTCGGTAATCCGCCTACGCCTAGTGCCGCATCTAAACCTATTGATCCTGTAGAAATCACTTCCATTGGGGCCGTGCTCTTCTCGTTCATCATCATTACACTTCCTTTACCATAGTCTTTGTCTATTTTATCAATCGTTAGCTTGAGCGCTTTAAGTTTTTCTGCATTACTCATGGGTTCTTGTTTATTAGGAATTTAATGATTTGTAAAACTATTACTTTTTAATTTATTAAACTAATTTTTTTAGTATTTATATACTAACGCCTTTAGTTTTTTAATTATTGTGCTAAGTTAAAGAAGTCTTTTATTAATCTAAAAGAGTGCTTGTACTTATTTGATGTGTTTTTTAACGGTTTACCATCCAATTCCATAATCTTCACCATTATTAGAGGATCCGCCCCAAATAGATCCATGCTTTTTATCTAAAAAAATGGCGTTGATGGGGCCACTTGTTCTATCCCCAAAACTTAATTTATAGCCCATTTTTTTAAGCGCTTCTTTTGTAGCTTCTGGTGTTTTATTCGATAATAAAAGGTCTCCTGCTCTTGGTTTACGGTCGCCCATTTTGCTTCCTCCCAATGACAACCAAAGTTGATTTGTGTTGATATTTGCAGCTTCAGTAGCTTGCTGAACGGTCATTCCAAACTCATTCATATTTAAAAAGAATTGCAATAAATTCTGGTCTTGTGTATCGCCCCCTTGTACCGCAAAAGCTAAATAAGGCTTACCGTCTTTTAATGCCATTGATGGTGTTAAAGTAACCCTTGGTCTCTTTCCTGGCTCAACAACATTAAATGGGTTTAGGCTTGCGTCTAGTACAAAACTTTGCATTCGCTGACTCATTCCTACTCCCGTATTACCAGCAATACAGGCTGGTATCCATCCGCCGCTAGGTGTTATAGAAACCACCCAGCCGTCTTTATCTGCGGCTTCTACGCTGGTTGTTCCTCTCCATAATCTGTCCATGTATAATTCCTTTTCTAGCATAGCGGTTGCATTACTATCGTGTGTTGGAACAAAACTTCGTTTATTTAAGCTATCCGTATTTTGGTTCCATTTTTTAATTTGTTCGGTATAAGGATTTATTGATCCTTCAAAAGGGTAGGGGTCGCCTGGACCAAAATCTGGAATATTTTTATCTGGATTAATTAGTTGAGCTCTTTGTTTAGCGTATTCCTTATTCAACAATCCTTTCATTGGTTGTTTAGTTGGCGCAAATGCAGGATCACCATAATAAAAATCGCGATCGGCAAAGGCTAGGCTCATTGTTTGGTAAATAGTATTAATATATTTTGGAGAATTATACCCCATGCTCTTTAGATCGAAATTTTCGGCAATATTCAATGCTTGTAACATCATTGGCCCTTGTGTCCATTGTTGAAGCTTATATACTTCTACTCCTTTATAATTTACCATCATTGGTTCTTCTTCTTTCACTTTCCAGTTAGCTAAATCTTCTTTGGTAATAAGGCCTCCCTGTTCTTTGCTTCCTCTAACAAATTCATCTGCAATATCCCCTTTGTAAAAACGATCATAGGCTGCTTGTATAGCTTGTTTGCGCGTTTTCTTGTTTTTTAAAGCGGCTTGCTCTGCTTCTACTAGTTTCGTAAGGGTATTAAGCAGGTCTTGTTGTACAAATATTTCTCCAGCTTCTGGGGCTTCTCTTTTTTCTCCTTCGTGTACCAAAAAAACCTTTTTACTATAAGGCCATTGTTTAATCCTGTCTTTTCCTCTTTCTATACTATTGGCGGTTTGTGCTTCAATCGGATATCCTGCTGCCAATTGCATAGCTGGTGCTAATACTTGTTTTAAACTCATGGTCCCATATTCGGCCAGCATGTGGCAAATGCCCCCAACAGTACCTGGAGTTACCGCTGCAAGTGGACCGTATTCTGGAGGAAAATTATACCCTTTGTTTTTAAAGAAACTAACAGTTGCCCCTGTTGGAGCCACTCCAAGTGCATTAATCCCAATTACCTTTCCTGTTTTAGGATTATAGATCAATGCTTGAGTTTCTCCTCCCCAGCTTAATACGTCCCACATAGTGCAAGTGGATGCTAACATTGAAATTGCTGCGTCTACTGCATTTCCTCCTTGTTGAAAAATAATTGAGCCCGCAGTTGCCGCCAATGGCTTACC
>JAYTXG010000363.1:0-3316 GCA_043743375.1 Sphingobacteriia bacterium | reverse complement strand
GCTGTTAAATTGTATCTATATCCTTCTGTAGTATTGCTTAAGAAAAATACATTTGAATAGTTCGTATTATATTTTCCTCCAACATATACAGGAGTAGTTATTTGGGGTGTGTTATTAAAATAAGCTACAGAATCTTTCTGATTAATTTGTTGGAATTTTACGTCGTATAATGTTTTCGTGTACAATACATCTAAAGTTAATTTATAGCCTTTACCAAATTTAAAATCTGCAGCAACATTAGTTCTCCAAACACGAGGTAATTTAAAATTATTATCAATAATATCTACTTCTCTTGTACTGCTTCTAGTTGCGCCACCGTATTTAGTAACTGTATCTTTTAGCCCTTGAGGATTAATTGCCAAAGGAACTGTTGTTGTAGAATTTATTCCATTCCAATCAATATTTCCATAGGTGGTACCATTTAAAGTATAAGCATATCCCAACCATGCAAATGGCATTCTACCCACAAATATTCCTGTTCCACCTCTTAGTACGAAGGACTGATCGCCATTTACATCAAAATTAAAACCTAATCTTGGTGATAAAGTTGCTTTACCTAACCACTGATTATTTAATTGACTAAAAGGAGTATTGCTATAAGTTGGGTTTGCTGAAACATAGTTTGGATTAGTATTGGTTGAATTAATTGCTGGATCCAAAGAAGGCTGATTATTTACACTAGAATAATCTATTCTTAACCCTGAAGTTATTTTAAACTTAGGACTCAAAGTAATTTCATCTTGTCCGTATACACTTAACAAGGCTACTTTATAGGGGTTAGGAGGATTGTTATAAATAGTATTTCTGTCGTTAATAATTTTAGGATCTGTTGTAAATGCTCCACGAACTCTACTCGGATTATCATTGATGAAACTGTTTACACCTCTTGAATATTCCCATCTTCCATTCCATGAATTGATAAATCCGTAGGTAAGATTATACAATTCATTGTGTGTACCTAAAGTGATTTTATGAATTCCTTTTGTGATGGTAAGGTTATCACTAATTTCAAATGTTTTTTGCTTCATATTATAAATAGAAGCTTCTCTCCAGGTACCTAACCAAATTCTACCATTATCAATATCCATAAAGGGAGCAAGTGTTCCTGGATAATCTCTGTATTCATAAACATCTATATAACTTAAATTAAGTTGGTTATTTACGTTGTTGCTTAATTTTGTTTTTAGCTCAGCAACAAGATTAATATTTTTGGTATACTGTGTAAAGTCGGCAGATCCAAATTGGAAGTTTGTTGAAGAACGCTCCAAGTTATTACCCCAACCATTGGTGTATAATGCACGGAGCATTAATGTGTTTTTGGAATTTAAATTGAAATCAAATCGAGCAAAAATTTTATCGCTATTAGTAAATAGTTTGTAAGCACCTTTATAACTTCCGGGGTCATAACCTAACCCGTTCATTTTAGTTACAATTTGATCGGCTTCCGTTTGTTTAATTGCTGCATTAGGATCTCCAATATTGTAGAAAGTTGGTTCCTGACGCCTTGTTTGTTCTACATTAATTAAATAGAACGCTTTGTTTTTTACAATAGCACCAGAAATGGTAGCACCATATTGTGTTTCATGATAATCAGATCCAATACCAGTTTTTAAACCATCAACGCTTTTACCAATTAAATGTTGATCTTTCCCATAGAAATATACTGAACCATGTGTTTCATTAGTACCGCTTTTAGTAACAGCGTTAACACTACCTCCAGTAAAATTTCCCAACTTTACATCAAACGGTGCTAATTGAACTTGTACTTCTTGAATAACATCAATACTATATGGATTAGTTCTTGTTCCAGAACCGGCGGCACCAGATTGCCCACCACCACTCACTCCACCTGCAGAATTACTAAAGCCAATAGCATCATTATTAATAGCCCCATCAACTGTTAAGTTATTGTAACGGAAATTACTTCCGCCAAAACTATTATTGTTTGATTGAGGTGTTAAACGAGTGAAATCAGTTAAACTTCTACCGATGGAAGGTAAAGTAGATAATTGACGTGTACCAACTGTTGTTGAACCTGCAATTTGTTTTCTGGAATTTGTACTTACTGTTACTTCAATTAATTCAGCAGAAGTAGTAACCATTTTAACTGTTACATCAGGATTATTTCCTAAGCCAAGGTTAACATCTGAATATACTTCATTTTTAAAACCAAGGTTAGCAATTTTTACGGTGTACGGACCGCCAACTTTTAAGTTAACGAGTGTGAATATTCCCTTACTATTTGTTTGAGTTGAGGTAACAAATCCTGTGGGTTCGTGCTTGATTGTTACCACTGCACCACTAATAAACATTCCTTTCGAATCTGTTACATGACCACTTAGATTGGCTACTGTTTCTTGTGCAAAAACTTCTGCAGAAAAGAAAAGAACAACAAAACATTGAATAGTAGCGAACAACTTCTTTAACATAAACTCTTTTTTAGTTTTCGCTGCAAAAGTGGTTAAAGCATGTTACCGAATTGTTACCTAAATGTTACTTGTATATTAACAAAATCTGTTTTGAACAGAACTATACAATACCCAAATTGTTAAGAATTTTAGAAAAGCTTATTTTTAACCATCGATCATTCAATTATTATTTTATGGATACCCATTTACACCATGATCATACGGAGCAACATTTAACCAGTTCTGAAATTTTGACAGATATAGTAATTGGTATGGCGGACGGACTAACTGTACCATTTGCCCTTGCAGCTGGTTTAAGTGGTGCAATAAAAGATGTGCACTTAATAGTAATTGCTGGTATTGCAGAAATTGCCGCAGGATCTATTGCCATGGGTTTAGGCGGATACCTAGCTGGAAAAACTGAGCAAGACCATTATGCCAGTGAATTGAGAAAAGAATATAGTGAAATTGAAACGGTACCCGATATTGAAAAAGAAGAAGTACGTGTGTTTTTTGAGGACCTTGGTTTGAGCCCTTCAGTCCAAAATCAGGCAACAGAAGAATTAACTAAAGACAAAGATCGATGGGCAGATTTTATGATGAAACATGAATTGGGGTTAACTAAGCCAGATCCTCAACGAGCAAGAAAAAGTGCATTTAATATCGGATTCTCTTATATTATTGGCGGGATAATTCCTTTAAGTCCGTACTTTTTTGTAGAAGATGGAATTACAGGTTTAAAAATATCTGCTTTAATCACGCTATTATGTCTTTTTGTTTTCGGGTTCTTCAAAAGCAAACTAACTGGAATGCCTCCTTTTAAGGGTGCATTAAAAGTGGCTTTTATTGGTGCATTTGCTGCTAGTTGTGCGTTTGCAATTGCAAAGTTAATTGCGGGATAAATAAAT
>JAYTXG010000362.1:0-4084 GCA_043743375.1 Sphingobacteriia bacterium | reverse complement strand
CAGTATTAGGCACTTAAGTGGTTGATACTGAGACAAATAGATAATAATGGAAATAAGAAACATTGCCATCATCGCACACGTTGACCATGGCAAAACCACTTTAGTAGACAGAATTCTTCAAGCAACTAAAGTATTTAGAGACAACCAAGATGCTGGTGAGTTGATTATGGATAGTAATGATCTTGAAAAAGAGCGCGGAATTACCATTTTCAGTAAAAATGCAGCTGTTACCTACAATGATTATAAAATTAATGTAATTGATACACCAGGTCACAGTGATTTTGGTGGTGAGGTAGAACGTGTTTTAAAAATGGCTGATGGAGTTATTTTGTTAGTAGATGCTTTTGAAGGACCAATGCCACAAACTCGGTTTGTATTGCAAAAAGCATTACAATTAAATCTACACCCCATTGTAGTAATTAACAAGGTAGATAAGCTCAATTGCAGACCAGATGAGGTTCATGATGCAGTATTTGAACTATTCTTCAACCTAGATGCCACTGAAGAGCAATTAAATTTTCCTACTTTTTATGGTAGTGGAAAAAATGGTTGGTTTAATGATAGCCTAACTCAAACAGAAGATATTTTTCCTTTAATGGATGGTATCATTAAATATGTACCAGCTCCAAAAGTTAATGAAGGAACCCTCCAATTACAAATTACCTCTTTAGATTATTCTTCTTTTTTGGGTAGAATAGCGATCGGAAAAGTAACAAGAGGTTCTATTAAAGAAAGTCAAACAATTGCTTTGGTTCTAGCGGATGGATCCGTAAAAAGAAGCAAAGTAAAAGAGTTATACGTGTTTGAAGGCATGGGTAAACGGAAAGTAATCGAAGTACTTTCAGGCGATCTTTGTGCTGTAGTTGGTTTAGATGATTTTACTATTGGAGATACTATTTCAGATATAGAAAACCCAGAAGGGTTACCAATCATTAGTGTTGATGAGCCTACAATGAGTATGACATTTAGCATTAACAACTCACCATTTTTTGGTAAAGATGGAAAGTTTGTAACATCACGTCACTTACGTGATCGTTTGATGAAAGAAACCGAAAAGAATTTGGCGTTAAGAGTAGAAGATACAGATAGTGCGGATAGTTTTTTAGTTTTCGGAAGAGGCATTCTACATTTAGGTATTTTAGTAGAAACCATGCGTAGAGAAGGGTATGAGCTAACCGTAGGTAACCCTCAAGTATTGGTTAAAACTATTGATGGTAAGAAACATGAACCTTATGAAAATTTGGTAGTAGATGTTCCAGGTGAATACAGTGGTAAAGTAATTGATTTGGTAACCCAACGCAAAGGCGAAATGCAAATCATGGAAAGTAAAGGCCAAATGCAACACCTCGAATTCGAAATTCCTTCAAGAGGGTTGATAGGTTTGCGTTCTCAAATGCTTACAAATACTGCCGGTGAAGCTGTAATGGCTCATCGTTTTATCGATTATAAACCTTGGAAAGGACCAATTCCTGGAAGAAGTAATGGAGTATTAATTGCTAAATTTCAAGGGATTACTACTGCCTATTCTATTGATAAATTACAAGATCGTGGAAGTTTCTTTGTAGATCCAACTGAAGAAATTTATGTGGGTCAGATTATTGCAGAAAATATTAAGCCAGGTGATTTAAATGTGAATGCAGTGGAAATGAAAAAATTGACTAACCACCGCGCAAGTGGAAGTGATGACGCAGTTAGAATTATTCCAAAATTACAATTTACTTTAGAAGAGTGCATGGAGTACATTCAGCAAGATGAGTGTATAGAAGTTACTCCTAAAAATATCCGTATGCGTAAAACTATTTTAGATGAAAACGATAGAATCAAAGCATCTAAAAGCATGAAATCAGAAGCAGTAGGATAATTGTATCTCTTTATAAAATTTAAAGCTACCGAGTATTTTCTTGGTAGCTTTTTTATTATTTTTACTTTACTAAAAATTAAACCCAATGAAAAAGCTTCTTTCAATAGCAATTTTAGCCGTGATTACATTTTCTTCTTGTAAAAAAACTGTTAGTCCAATTGATGCTAATATTCGATTTGTAAATTTATCTCCCAATAGCAATAGTTTAAGTATGAATGCAAATAATGCATCGCTAATTGGAAATGTTTCGTATGGTTCTGCAAGCACTTATAGACCTATCAGTTCCAATAGTCCGTTGGTTACAATTGTAGATCCACTTTCTTCAATTGCAACACCTTTGTTTAGTGCCAATTTATTAATTCAACCTTCTATCTTTTATTCTTTCTTTTTGTTTGATTCTACCACTAGTGCAAAAGTTAGTTTGGTTATAGATGATCAAACTTTACCTGCTTCTGGTAAGTGCAACATTCGTTTCTTAAATTTTTATAAAGGTTCAGTGTCTGTTGATATTAAAAGAGGAAGTACTGCCAATTTATTTACAGCACGAACTACAAATGATCACGCAGTAACAGCTTCATATTCTCAGTATACATCATTCGATGCAGGGTCTTTTAGTTTAGGTGCTTTTGTTGCAGGTACTTCTGTTTCCTTGTTTCAATTACCCAATATTGACTTTGTTGCAGGCAAAAGTTACACCCTTGTTTTGCGGGGTTCTAGTTCAGTAACTTCTGGCCCACAAGCCATGGTACTAGCATCTATTACAGATAACTAATTAAAAAGTACTCGTTGTTTTTTTCAACGAGTACTTCTCTACATTTTTTAAATTGCGGTTATTAATTCTTGCGAGTAACAGCAACGTTTTCAACCACATTTGCCGTAACATTAACTTCAAAATTTTCTGTAATACCAGTTTTTGAATCACGAATTGTGAAATTTAATTTGCTGATATCGTCTTTCAATACTTTGAAAGTTTTGTTAAATTGAACATCTTTAAAAGTTTCAGCATATAATAATTCTCCAGAAGGATCTGCAATTCTTAAATTGAATGAATTACCTGTTGAATTGTTATAAATAACTTGAAACGATAAAAAGGAATTAATATCTGTTCCCTTAAAAGTAATTGCAGCTTTGTTTTTTGTTGCTGGCTCATACTTGTTATAAACAGGAGATACAGATGCATTTGCAGACAAAAACATCATGGCTGCCATTACATTGCCCAAAAAGAACTTTCTTGCGAAAGCATTAATCATTTGCTTTTTCATAAATAATTTTTTAATAAGTGATAAAAATTTTCCTAACTCACGCAGCAAGCAAACGAGTACGCTTAGAATGGTAAAAATCGAGATGTAGCAATGCTACTTAGTGTACACTATACATATTAATACAAGAAGGAGAAAAAGGTAACCCTACAAATTTTATAGGCTATGTTAACTAATTGTTAGCCAATGCTTTAATTTATTTAACTGGCTTGTTGAGGGTATCCCAAAGCAAGTCTTTTAACTCCATCAACCCTTTGTTGGTGAGGGATGAAATAAATAAATGGGGTATACCCACTGGTAGTTCTTTACTAATAGCTTCTTTCAGCTCATCATCCAACATATCCGCTTTACTAATGGCTATAATAAAGTCTTTCTGCAACATTTCTTGATTATAAGATTTCAATTCTTGACGAAGTATTTCAAATTCTTTTTTATGATCTGCACTATCTGCAGGAATTAAAAATAATAGTACTGAATTACGTTCTATATGTCGTAGAAAACGATGACCTAATCCTTTTCCTTCTGCAGCACCTTCAATGATGCCAGGTAAATCTGCAATACAAAACGATTGTTGATCGCGGTATTCTACCATTCCTAATTGAGGTATCAATGTAGTAAATGCGTAGTTGGCAATTTTTGGTTTAGCAGCCGTAATTACAGAAAGCAAGGTTGATTTTCCGGCATTCGGAAATCCAACCAAACCAACGTCTGCCAATACTTTCAGCTCAATATTTTTCCAGCCCTCTATACCATCTTCTCCTAGTTGTGCATGTTCGGGAGCCTGATTGGTGGGTGTTGCAAAATTGCTATTTCCTAAACCTCCTCTTCCTCCTTTCATCCAAATATATTCCTGACCGTCTTCTAGTATTTCTGCTTCTTTATTTCCTGTTTCTTCATCTCTTGCAATGGTACCTAAAGGAACATCTATGTAAATATCTTTTCCATCTTTACCAGTAGAATTATT
>JAYTXG010000361.1:0-2788 GCA_043743375.1 Sphingobacteriia bacterium | reverse complement strand
GAAGAAGCCATGAAAAAAGTAGTTCATGAAAAATTAATTGCTATTAATGGAGAAGGTGGGATGATTGGAGTTGATGCTCATGGAAATTCAGCATTAATTTTTAATAGTGCAGGAATGTATAGAGGAGTAAAAAATAATAAAGGCGTAAATATGGTTGCCATCTTTAGTTAAGTACCTAATGAAAAAAATTGCCATTATCACAGCAGGTGGAATAGGTAGCAGAATGGGGGCTTCAGTACCTAAGCAATTTTTATTGCTAAAAGGTAAGCCAATTTTGTGGCATACAATTACTGCATTCTTACATACATACTCAGATTTTTATTTCATTTTGGTTTTACCTAAAGAATACTTAGATGCAGGTGAAAATTTAATAAAAGCATTAAATATTGCTGATCAAACATCTATAGTAATTGGTGGAGATACAAGATTTCATTCAGTTCAAAATGCACTAGCACTCGTTAAAGAACCTTCTGTAATATTTGTTCATGATGGTGTTCGTTGTTTAGTATCGCCAGAATTAATTAAACGTTGTTACGAGCAAACTTTAGAATTTGGAAGTGCTATTCCCGCAGTTGCATCTACAGATAGTGTGCGTATTGAAGAAGGAGGAGCACATCATTCAATTGATAGAAATAATGTAAAAATTATACAAACTCCACAAACTTTTTTAAGCGATATTATTTTATCTGCATTTAATCAAGCATGCGATGAGTCTTTTACAGACGAAGCATCAGTTGCAGAAGCATTTGGTAAGAAAGTGTTTTTAATTGAAGGCGATTATCAAAATATTAAAATTACTCGACCAATTGATTTGCAAATTGCTAGAATAATTTTAGAAGGGAAGGGCTAATTAAATAAGGAAAGCGGAAAAGGAAGTTGGTTGTAATGGTGTATAAAATATTTTTCTAGTTTGCCTCCAAATGCAGCATAAAACTCGCTAATTCCTACATTAGACGATCCTTCAAAATCAAAGATCAACTTTTGCTGCGCAAACTCATTAATAATATTGTTATACAATAAATGATTCGCCTTTTTACCTTTGCCTTCCTTTGTGGAAGTGTTTAAAATATTATAAAGTCTTTTGCCGTCTTGTAGTATAATAACTACTGCTAATATTTGTTGCTCTTTATCAATAATTGCTCTGGTAAAGCATTTGAGCTCGGTAGTATTTAATTGGCTACAAAGTTTTTCGAAGTTGTTGTAGTCTTTATTATATATATTTTTCAGTTTCTTTCCCTGACTCATTTTAAACATGCCAATCGCCACTTTAAATGGAATAGTATTGGTATACTCAAATTGATATTGTATTGCTTTTTCAATATTTTTTTGAAGATCTTTTCTAAATTTATTTTTAATATCTACAAAAGTTGGAGAAAGATCTATTAAATAATTGGATTTATACTGAACTTTAATCATTTCTGCGAAAAGCTCATTCTTAAAGTTCAATACAATTGTTCCGTAAGAATACTTGCTTTTTAGTGAATTTATTAATTGAATAGCTAATTCATTATTAATTGTGCCAATAAAACCAAGTTGTTGTATAAATGGTGGAGTATACCAATACGAAATAAATCCCTTTCTTCGATAGGGTAGTGCTGCTATTACTTCATAATCATTTACTATCAAGCCACACCAACTATCGCAAATTGTGTTTAAATAAACTGTTGTTGCATAAATAAGTCCATTGGCAGCAGCACTAACAGTTGCATCCCATTTACAATGGTCAATTTGAGATGAGTGAAGAATATTTATTGTATAGTTGTGCAACTTTATATTTATTTTCCCTTACCTGATAAAATGATTCTGAATGTATGCATCATAATTTTAAAGTCGAGTAAGAGAGAGGCATTTTCAATATAAACTAAATCGTATTGCATTCGCTCCAACATCTCTTCTATAGATGATGCATAGCCAAATTGTACCATACCCCAGGATGTTAACCCAGGTTTTGATTTTAGCAGGTATTGGTAAAAGGGTGATTGTGCATTCAACAAATCGATATATGATTTTCTCTCAGGCCTTGGTCCAACTAAACTCATATTTCCCAATAATATATTCCATAACTGTGGGAGCTCGTCTATCCGCCATTTTCTCATTGTTTTACCCCAATTAGTAATTCTTATATCGTTGTCGCTAGAAAGTGCTGGGCCATTACTTTCTGCGTTTTCATACATACTTCTAAACTTAAAAATCGTAAAGGGTTTTCCTCTAAAGCCAATTCTTTCTTGACTATAAATGGCTCCTCCATTTGAACTGAAAATAGTTTTAATAAAAACGAAAAGCAATAAAGGGCTTAAAATAATAATGCCTAAAAATGAAACGATAATATCCAACAATCGTTTAAAATGTGCTTCTTTGGGTGAAAGTGCAGAAGTCTGAATATTAATTAGTATTGCCCCAAGAACGTTACTGGTTTTGATGGATCCTGATAAAATATCTAGTGTGTCGGGAATAAGTTTAATTTCTATTTCTTTCTTTATCAAACTACTTACTATGTTTTCAATTAATTGATTATCTTTTTTATCAATTGAAAGTATTACAATTTGAATATTATTTTGATCTATGATGGTATTGATATCGTCAATAGAACCTAATCTTGGTATCCATTTAAATAACCCATTTTTCATTTCATTTTGATGAACAGTTAAAAAACCAATCGTTTTAAAACCAAGGTATCTAAAATTTTTACTTAGTGCTTCAAAAATTTTAGTTGAATTTTGATTATTCCCAACTAAGAGGGTATTAAAATAAATTTCTCCTTTTGAAAGCTTTTTTTTTGTTCTAAATA
>JAYTXG010000360.1:0-1980 GCA_043743375.1 Sphingobacteriia bacterium | reverse complement strand
CAGAACTCCCATTCCATAGTTGCGAATATTGTTCTTTGGTTAAATCGTGAATTGGTTTGTGAATAGGGAAATTAAATTTGTTAGCATGTTTTATAAACTGTTCTTTCCACCAACCCAACTTCTCTCCTTTCCAAGGTGCAATAGCGCCTTCATAAACAGATAAACTTCTATTAGGTATTACTAAGTCGGTATCAATACCTAAAACTTGACCAAACCCTTCACAAACAGCACATGCACCATAAGGGTTATTAAATGAAAATAAATTGGGAGATGGTTCCTCAAAAACAATTCCGTCCGCTTCAAACTTATTACTAAAGTGTAACATTTTTTCTCCATCTACTTCTACAAACATATCACCCTCCCCCTCATAAAATGCAGTGCCAATAGAATCACTTAATCGATGAAGATCATCTTCATCAAAGTCTTTTACTACAATACGATCTATTAGGGTATAAATTGGAGGATTGGATTTTACGATTTTAAATAATTTGTCGATCTCTTTATCTGAAAGCTCTAAAAGTGCCTCAATTCTTTCAATTCTAGCTTCAGCCTCTCTAATGTACATTCTAGAAAAACCTTTCTGCATTAAAATACCCAACTCTTCTTTGATAGCTCTTTTAGCATGTTGCTTAAACGGAACAATAATTACTACTTTGGCTCCTGCTTTTAATTGATGAATTGCTAGCATAACATCGGCTACATCGTTCTTCCTTACTAGCTTTCCGCTTATTGGTGAAATGGTTTTTCCGATCCTAGCAAATAATAATCTCAGATAGTCATACATCTCCGTCATGCTACCAACCGTACTTCTAGGAGTACGTGTAATTACTTTTTGTTCAATTGCAATAGCCGGGCAAAGTCCTTTTATATAATCAACATCGGGCTTTACCATTCGAGCCATGAACTGCCTTGCATAAGAACTTAAGCTTTCGGCATATCTACGCTGACCTTCTGCAAATAACGTATCAATGGTTAGAGACGACTTTCCACTTCCAGAAACGCCAGTTACTACAATCAGCTTATTTCGGGGAAAACTTACTGATACATTTTTTAAGTTATGAGTACGGGCACCTGTAACAATAATATCTCCATTGGCAGTATCGGTAATGTTTATTATCTCAGGTATTTTTTTTGCTGCCATAGGGTAGCAAATGTAACAGTTTATTACAGCTTTGGTTGAGTATACCATCAATAACTATCAAAAAATCAATGCTTTAGAATGTGAATAACCTTAGAGTCGCAAAACATGATTTCCACAAACCATTTATGAATTCAAAAGAATTCTACATTGTTCCTGATTTAAGCAATTATATCCAATATCCTGAATTTTTGCATCCTTACTCAAAAACCTAAACTATGAGAACATTAGACCATGCGTCTGATACAGAACTGATAAGGGCATTTCAAGATGGTGATACAGATGCCTTTGAAACCCTTATTTACCGATATAAAGACAAGATCTTTTCATCGATTTTATTCTTTGTAAAGGACACTTATTTGGCAGAAGACCTCTTTCAGGATGTTTTCATCAAAATCATTGATACGTTAAAGAATAAACGCTACACAGATGAAGGTAAGTTCTTGCCATGGGCATTACGCATTGCACACAATCTTTGTGTTGATTATTTTAGAAAAGTTAAACGTACCCCTGCCATTAAAACCAGCGACAATATTGATATTTTTGATGTTTTGCAGATTGCAGAAGAGGGTCCAGACGGAAAAATAATGCAGAGTCAAAGTCACGATAGAGTTCGCAAAATGCTAGACCTACTACCTGAAGAACAACGCGAAATAATTGTACTGCGTCATTACGCCAATATGAGTTTTAAAGAAATTGCAGAAATAACCAATTGCAGTATTAATACAGCTTTGGGGCGAATGCGTTACGGACTCATTAATCTTCGAAAGATGATGATTGAAAAACAAATTGCACTTTAACAAAGAACCCCTGTGAACAACGGGGGTTTTTTATTGTTCCAA
>JAYTXG010000359.1:0-8045 GCA_043743375.1 Sphingobacteriia bacterium | reverse complement strand
GGGTCCATTGCTGCTTCTCTTAATAAATCTATGATAGGATCAAATGAGTGATAAGGGAAGTGAAGCATTACATTATTTTTTAGGATGATATCTGTAACGCGTTGAGCACTTTGTAATGCTCTTGGTTTAAACGCAGCTCTTCTAATATTCTTACTTGTAAAAACGTCTGGAAAATCCATGAAGTGCCTAAAATTATGAATTCTTCCACCAGGGATGATATTGCTTTTTCTATTTAAGCTCAGTCGCCTTATCAGGTATTCTAATAATCCAGCATCCATTTCTTTGTCGTAAACAAATCTTACTGGTTTTCCTTTTCTTCTGTTCTTAATTCCTTTCTCAATTTTTTCTGCAAAAGAAGTGCTTATATCATTGTCTAAATTAATCTCCGCATCTTTGGTAACTTTAAAAATATGAGATTCAAAATTTTCATAACCAAAATAAGAAAAAATAATGGGGAGGTTAAAGCGAATCACATCTTCTAACAAAATAATTTGTTTTTCTTCTTTTTTTGATGGGAGTATGATAAACCTTCCTAATGCTTTTGCAGGTACTTCTATCAAAGCATATTTTTGTTGGTAGGCCGATTTTTTTTTTCGCATTACAACTCCTAAGTAAATGCTTTTATCTCTTAAGTAAGGCAGCTCTGGAAGGCTTTCTATCATTAATGGAATGATATTTGAACGAACTTCTTCATCAAAGAATTTTTTTACAAATTCTTGTTGATCTTTGTTTAATTGCTTTTCGGTTACTAAGCTAATTTTTTCCTTTTTTAGTTCTTTAACAATTCCCTCCCATATACGATTAAATTCATTTTGCTGACTGAGAACAATGGTTTGTATTTGATCTAAAATTTGTTGGGGTTGTTCCTCCAAATGCATGTTGAGTTTTTTTCTTTTTTCAGAAAATTCAAGCATACGTTTAAGGGTAGCTACCCGAACCCTAAAAAACTCATCAGAGTTATTAGAAAATATACCTAAGAATCGAATCCTTTCTTTTAATGGCACCGATGGGTCATTGGCTTCTTGTAACACGCGTGCGTTAAAACAAAGCCAGCTTATATCTCTTTGAATTAATTGTTTTTTTGCCATGTTTCAAATTTAAGGAATCGAACAAAATATTGTATAATTAGTATTTTGTTTGCCCAGTTAATTTTATGAGTAAGAAGATTTGATCAGTTGAATAATTCCTGTAGTAGAAAACCCTTCAACTATTGGGTTAATAACTACTCTGCCTCCATTTGCTATTACTTCCTTTGAGCCTATAATTTGCTCAATTGTGTAATCGCCTCCTTTAACAATTACATCTGGTAACAATCCTTTGATTAATTCGAGAGGATTATCTTCATTAAAAATAATTACAGCATCAACAATAATTAAATTACTTAAAATAAGCGACCTGCTTTTTTCATGATTGATAGGCCGTTGATATCCTTTTATTTTTTTTACACTTGCATCGCTGTTCACACCAACTATTAAAAAATCGGCCTCCTTGGCTGCTTCTGTTAAAGAAAATATATGACCCTCATGCAATATGTCGAAACAACCATTTGTAAACGCAATTGTTTTATTGGTTACTCTCCAACCGGCAACTTGTTTTTGTAGTTCCTTCAATGAAAAAATCTTTTTACTGATAGCATCAACTGATTTCATTCTTCACTTTTTTATTGTACCATGGCAATAGGCCTAAACATAAAAACCCAATGATTAATATTATTAAAAACTGTGCAAACCATTGTAAAGTTCCATTGGCAAATCCTATTTCAAATGACACACCATTTTTTTCTAAAACTTTTGCTAAGAAAAATGCATAAGCTCCAATTCCACCTGGGGTAATAATCATTCCAATGCTGGCAAAAGCCAATGCTGATATAGCTGTTGGCAATCCTAAATGTGCCGAACCTGATGTAGCTAATAGTCCAACCCATGTTCCAACTATGTATAGTATCCAAATTGAAATGCTATATATAAGGAACCTCTTTTTTTGCTGTAAGTTTTTGATACTAGATAAACCTTCCCAAATTCCACGAATTATTTTCTTAATAGCTACCACAATACTAAGGTGATTAAAGTACTGAAAAAATTTTTTAATGATTAATATTGAAGCTCCAATTACTAATAAAACAATTGTCAACTTAGTGATAGAAAATTGTCCAGATTTGCCTTGAAAAAGATTCTTTACTAATTCAACTGCAAATTCGCCTATTAAATCATATTGAAAAATAAATGCAAGCAGAAAAACAAGTCCTAAAAAAATAACATCAAAAGCTCTTTCTACCAAAATAGTTCCTATTAATTTTTCAGCAGGTATTTTTTCATACCGAGCAAGTAAGGTACATTTTAGCACTTCTCCTAATCGTGGAACTGCTAGGTTGGCTAAATATCCAATCATAACAGCAAAGAATACATTAGGCAAACTTGGTGAGTATCCCATTGGCCTCATCAGTATTTTCCAACGCATTGATCTTAAAACATGGCTTCCAGAAAGAATAAAGAATACGGGCAACATGAGCCAATAATTGGCTGTTTTGAGCGAATTTTTAAACTCCTCCCATTTATCTGCAGGTATTTGTTGCAAACTCCACCAAACTAAAAAAATTCCAAGACCTAAAAACAGAAGATATTGTAATATTGACGTCCATTTAATTTTCATGTTAAATCGCTTATTTCCTTTTGTGGCCAAGCATTTTTGTATGATCAACAAATTTAAGTAGTAAATGCTTAGCCAAGAAGATATTTACAATAAATTAATTATAACATGCTGATAATCAATTTATAACAAGCTATTTCTTGTACTTCGCCCAATTTTTTGTAACTTCGCAAACTTATTTTGAGTAATGGTTATATAAATAGTGCGTTTATGTTAACAAAGAAAAGGATTTTATTCATAGCCACAGAAATGTCTCCCTATTTGGAGTTAACTGAGTTTGCGGAAATTATTAATAAATTAGCCATTAAAAGTAATGATAGTGGACTTGAAGTGAGATGCATTATGCCTCGGTTTGGCGTTATTAACGAGCGAAGACATCGATTGCATGAAGTTGTTCGTTTATCAGGAATTAATGTTTCAGTAGACAACGATGATCACCCATTACAAATTAAGGTAGCTTCTTTACCAAATGCTCGTTTACAAGTTTATTTTTTGGAAAATGAAGATTTCTTTAAAAGAAAACAAATTTTTCATGACGAATCTGATACTTGGTTCCCAGACAATGATTTAAGAACAGTATTTTTTTGTAAAGGAGCACTAGAAACCGTTAAAAAGTTTGGATGGCCTCCAGATATTATTCATTGTAGTGGCTGGATGACTGGTTTAATACCAGCTTTCATTAAAACTGCTTATAAAAAAGAACCAGTTTTTGGAAATTCTAAAGTAGTATTTACGATAGGACAAAATACCTTCAACGAAAAATTTGGTCCAAATCTTCTAAAACAAGCAATTATAAATGCTAATATTAAAGATAAAGACCTAGAACCCTACAAAGAATTAAATAATACCGCTATGTTCAGAGGCGGAGCTCATTATGCCGATGCAATTACTTTTGGTTCAGATATTATTGAAAAAAAGTTGGTTGATGAATTTTCAAAAGTAAAAGGCAAAAAAGTAGTTCCTTTTAAAGGATGGGATTCTGATTTAACAGAGTATTTAGAATTGTACAACGATCTTGCGGGCAAGTAATTTTCAGCACATGCATTTAACCTCTACATTGCGAAGTATCGCTGTTTTACTAGTATCCTTTTTGTTTGTAATAACGTCTTGTACCAGAATTACTACTACTGAAATTGGAAGTGGATTAATTCCTTCTGTTGATGGTGTTAATACTTTTGACACCACCATGCAAATTATTACAGATAGTTTCGATGAAACTGATACCACACGAATTTATAAGCAAGATATTCACACACTAGGAACAATTTCCAATGATCCTATTTTTGGAAGAACTTCAGCTTCATTAAATTTCGAACTTTTCCCCAATACTTTTCCATTTGCAGTTCCAGGAACTAAAGATAGTATTAGAGCAGATTCAGCCGTACTGATTTTAAGTTACAAGTCATTTTATGGAGATTCAACTCAGCCTTTGGGCATTCGTGTTGATGAAATCAGTCAAAATACTACTCTAGATCCATTCAAGGTTTATCCTTCCAACTTCCCTAATGTTTACCCTTTTGGTTCTGCTGGAAGTATAGGCAACACAGCAACAATAGATATTAGACGTATTGGTGATTCTGTAATTAATAGATATGAGTCATCTAAAAACCAAATTCGGATTAAATTAAGAGATGATGTTGCTAGAAGATTTTTAAATACGTATGATTCAACAAATGCATACCGCAATGATACTTTATTTAGAACTTTTTTTGCAGGGTTTACAGTGAAAGTTGAATCTACAAGTCCTGCAAATGCATTGCTTTATATTAACATGTTGGATACCAATACAAAACTAGCATTATATTATAATTCTAACACAACAGGAGCAACTACTAGAGATACCAATGTTGTTTATTTCAGGTTTAATAATTTTTCGTGTGGTGATGCAAATTACATAACCCGTAGTAGGTCAGGTAGTGAAGTAGCTGGTAGGTTAACTACTACTTCAAAACCAGATTCAATGGTTTATGTACAAGCTTCTCCAGGAACTTATGTTAGAATTAGAATTCCTAACCTCGATAAATTAAACAACAGAATCATTCACAAAGCAGAATTAATTACAGAGCAGGTACCTGATGATGCAAATTTGATGACTATCGACAACTTCATGGCACCACCTCGATTGTTATTGTTGAGCATTTATGATTCTGTAAATGCAATAAAAAGAAATATCCCCAACGATTATTCAATTGGAACCAATGGGCCTAATACCATTAGTTTTGGAGGATACTTAAACTATAAAACAGTAACTGGTTACGATAGGCTTGCTGGTTATAACTTTGATCTTACCCGTTATTTACAAGGTATTGTAACGAGAAATGATACATCTTTCGTTATGAGATTAACTGCACCAACAAATGATTCTATCAGGTATAGCCCAGCATACCCCAATAGTTTTGTTTCTCGAGTATTCTTTTTAAATCCATCTATAGGAAACCTTGTAGGAAATGGAAGGGTAAGGCTTGGAGGTGGTAGTAATACTAGATTTAGGATGCGTTTAAGAATTGTTTACTCCAAATTATAGTATTTATCTTCTTTACAATATATTTACAATCTTATTAAAAATCAAACAATAAAAAATGTCTTATTTATTTACTTCTGAAAGTGTTTCTGAAGGGCATCCAGACAAGGTGGCCGACCAAATTTCTGATGCATTAATTGATAACTTTTTAGCCTTCGACCCGCAGTCGAAAGTTGCTTGCGAAACATTGGTAACCACTGGTCAAGTTGTATTAGCAGGCGAAGTGAAGTCTAAAGCCTACTTAGATGTACAAGAAATTGCACGTGGCGTAATCCGCAAAATAGGATATACCAAGAGTGAATATATGTTTGAAGCAAATAGCTGTGGAATTTTATCGGCTATTCATGAGCAAAGTGCAGACATCAATCAAGGAGTAGATCGTAAGAAAAAAGAAGAGCAAGGTGCTGGTGATCAAGGAATGATGTTTGGTTACGCAAGCAATGAAACAGATGATTATATGCCATTGGCATTGGATTTAGCGCATAAAATATTGATAGAACTTGCTGCTTTAAGAAGAGAGGATAAAGCCATCAAATATTTACGTCCCGATGCAAAAAGTCAAGTTACTTTAGAATACGATGATAATAATCGTCCTGTTAGGATCGATGCAATTGTAGTATCTACACAACACGACGACTTTGATTCAGAAGCAAAAATGTTGGCTAAAATTAAAGCAGACATCATCAACATCCTCATTCCAAGAGTTAAGGCGAAATACAAAAAATATGCTAAGTTATTTAATAACAACATTAAGTACCATATTAACCCTACTGGTAAATTTGTAATTGGTGGACCTCACGGAGATACTGGTTTAACAGGTAGAAAAATTATTGTTGATACTTATGGTGGTAAAGGTGCACATGGTGGTGGTGCATTTAGTGGAAAGGATCCAAGTAAGGTTGATCGTTCTGCAGCATACGCTACCCGCCATATAGCTAAAAACTTAGTTGCAGCAGGTGTTGCTGATGAAATTTTGGTACAAGTATCTTATGCTATAGGTGTTGCTCAACCTACATCAATCAATGTTACTACCTATGGTACTTCAAAAGTAGATAAAACTGATGGTCAGATTGCCAAAATGATAGAAGGTATTTTTGATATGCGTCCTTACTTTATTGAGCAGCGTTTAAAGTTGCGTAATCCTATTTATAGCGAAACTGCAGCTTATGGTCATATGGGCCGTAAAAACGAGATAGTTAATAAAACCTTTAAAACACCCGATGGGAAAGAGAAAAATGTAAAAGTAGAATTATTTACTTGGGAAAAATTAGATTACGTATCTAAAGTAAAAAAAGCTTTTGGTTTAAAATAATTCATTCTTGAAAATGCAAACCTCTGTACTTTTGTGCAGAGGTTTTTTTATTTTCAGCTTATGAATAAGAAACTAATTATTGCTGCAATATCTTGTTTTTTCTTAATTGTACTATTGAGAATTCAGGGTGCTGAACTAATAACTCCAAAAACACCTGGTGCAATTTTGGACTTGGAATTTGCAAACTCACCTGTAAAACTAGCAGAAACATTATCAGTTTGGGACAGTTCAGTTGTAAAGCAAAATATATGGATTGACTTCTTATTTATTCCAACATACGTTTTATTACTTTCATTATTATCATCCATATTTAGTAATAGATGGAGGATTGTTTTTTTTAGTAGAATTGGGGCAATCTTAGCCCGAGCCGCTTTTTTAGTAGGGTTTTTAGACATTGCAGAAAACCTATTAATGTTACAGAGTATTGCTGGAAACTATACGCCTAGTTCACTGTGGCTTACTTATTATTGTGCAAGTATTAAATTTTTGATCGTAATTTGTATACTTTTATATTTGTTGATTTCCATTCCAGTTTTATTTAAAAAAAATAATATAAATGGATCATAATCCTTGGAAAACTATTGCAGAAAAAATAGTGTACGATAATTTGTGGATTAATCTTACAGAGTTTAATGTAATCAATCCTGGCGGCGGCAAGGGTATTTACGGGAAAGTACATTTTAAAAATATTGCTGTTGGTATTATTGTACTTGATGAAGGATTAAACACCTATTTAGTTGGTCAATATCGATTTACTTTAAATGCTTATAGTTGGGAAATACCAGAAGGAGGTGGTCCAATTAATACAGACCCTTTGGCAAGCGCAAAGAGAGAATTAATGGAAGAAACGGGGTTAGTTGCTTCTCAATGGGAAGAATTGTTTACGATGCATTTATCTAATTCTGTAAGTGATGAGAAAGCAATTGTTTATTTGGCAAGAGGGTTACGTCAAGAAAAACCTAAACCAGAAGAAACCGAGCAACTGGCAGTTAGGAAAATTCCTTTCGCTGAAGCAGTAGAAATGGTGGATAACGGACAAATTACAGATTCTATGAGCATTGCAGCTATTTATAAAGTACAACTCTTATTGATACAAAGAAAATTGAAGTAATACATTTGCAGATGGCATTAAAACAAAGCTCAATGATTATTGGAAGGCAGCCCTTGGTAGAAGCCCTTCAATCGGGTAAAGCAATCGACAAAATATTATTGCAAAAAAATGCAACAGGCGAAGTAGTACATTCAATCAGGTCATTGGCTAGGGAACATAATATACCTTTACAGTTAGTTCCTGTAGAAAAGCTCAATGGTTTATCTAGGGCTAATCATCAAGGAGTAATTGCTATTGCAGCATTGGTACAATACCTCGATCTTCAACAAGTAATAGACCATATAGTATCTGAAGGAACTACACCGCTATTTTTATTATTAGATGGAATTACAGATGTGCGAAATATTGGTGCAATTTCTAGAACTGCTGTTTGTTGCGGTGCCCAAGCAATTATCATTCCAGATAAAGGTGTTGGTGCTTTAAATGAAGAAGCAATGAAAAGCAGTGCAGGCGCT
>JAYTXG010000358.1:0-3250 GCA_043743375.1 Sphingobacteriia bacterium | reverse complement strand
TCCTTAGTATAACCCAAAATAATATAGCAGTTTAAAAAAATTCACACTAGTAACTTGTATAAATTTAATGGTATGTGTTTTTGCAATTGTACTTGTTGTAATTTTTGTTGTTTTGTTGCTCATATTTTGAAGAACAATTAAATAATGATTACCCAAAAAGGAAGATTTAGAGGGCAATACAGAAGTTGAGGAAAAACCACATTAAACATAATAAGTAAAATAATTAATTTACCTTCAAATTAAATATTGCCAGATGAAAAAAATAAATTGCCTATTTCTTTCCCTTTTAATTTCAACAACTTTTTGCTTTGCTTTAGTAAAAAATCGAGTTGCCTTCGACGATCAGTCTATAATTGGTCGATGGGATTTAACAGTTACTATGGGCGGTAGAATTGCGCCTTCTTGGTTAGAAGTAAAACTATCGGGCGTAAAAACATTAGTAGGCTATTTTGTTGCTGATGGAGGAAGCGCACGACCAATTGCACATGTTTACTTTAACGATGGGAAAGTAAATTTTTCGATACCACCTCAATGGGAAAATGCTGATAAGGATATGGTATTTGATGGAATTTTAGAAAATGATCATTTAAAAGGAACCATTACCAGTAGCAATGGAAAGGCATTTTCTTTTGTTGGAGAAAGGGCACCATTATTAAAAAGAACAACTGCTCCAATTTGGGGTAAGCCAATTAATTTAATTAAAGGCAATACATTACAAGGATGGCATGCTTCTGGTAGTACCAATCAATGGGTTGTTATCAATGGAGTGTTAACGAGTCCAAAATCAGGATCTAACATTATTACAGATGAAAAGTATGAAGATTTTAAATTGCATGTAGAATTCCGATATCCTTCTGGAAGTAATAGTGGCGTGTATTTAAGAGGAAGGTATGAAGTACAAATAGAAGACAATAAAGGCAAAGATCCATCTTCTACTTATTTAGGAGGAGTTTATGGTTTTTTAACCCCTAATGAAATGGTGGCTAAAGCAGCTGGTGAATGGCAATCTTATGATATTACTTTAATAGGCAGAAGAGCTACCATTGTGGCAAATGGGAAAGCTATTATTGTAGATCAAACAATCCCTGGAATAACTGGGGGTGCGCTTGATAGTAAAGAAGGTGAACCTGGCCCGATATATTTTCAAGGTGATCATGGTCCGATTGAATATCGGAATGTAATTATAACCCCGGCAAAAAAATATTAATTACCTACCAAGTGTAATTTTGTTTGTCGCCCATTGATGTATCTGAACCCAGTTTCATCAAAATAGCCATCTTGTTCTAACATGATGCGAATTGTTTTTTTCCATTCTTTTATTTCAATAGCTGCATTCAATTCTATAGAATAAGCTGTTTTATAATGCATCGGAAAATCGCCACTGCCAGGAACTCCATTTTGTTGATCCCAAAGGCCAATGGTTGGTCCAGCTGCATGTCCATGATACCCTATAGGATGCGTATAAATAGTAGCAACAATATTTTCATTTTTTGCTTGCGCCAATGCATCTGCTAAAATTTGATTGCCTGTTTTGTTGAGTTTAAATTGATTGGTTAAAATATCTTGTAAACGATTGCCGGTTGCCATTGCTAATTTTAAGAATGCTGGTGCGTCTTTCTCTTTAGTCTTTAAAACATAAGCGTGTTCTTGTATATCTGTATTTAAGCGCAAATAAGTAATGCCAAAATCAACATGTAATAAGTCGCCTTTTTGTATAATATTTTTTGCATCATACCCTTTATTGCTAAAAGCTTTTAAATGATTAAATTCAACGGAGTCGTTTCTTTGTATTTCAACTGACGGATGAAACCAAGTGGTGAAGCCTCTCTTGATAATTTCTTGTCGGTACCACCAAACCAAATCTTCAGAAGTTGTAACACCCGTTTTTATTACTTTACTACTAAAGCCCTCAGTAATAATTTCTTTACTCATTTTAATTAGTTGAGGATACAATGCCATTTCTTTTTTGGTTCTTGTTTCGAGCCAGCTAACTGCAAGCGGTTCAGATGAAACTATTCTCTTATTATAAGTAGCTGATAAAGCCTGCATGAGCTCCTGGTATTCGGTATGATCAATGCCATCGGCATGTGCAAAGTTTTCTGAAGTGTTAACGGCAATTTTATTGGGCTTGTATTTTTCAACCAGTGCATTTAATGCATCCCATTGATTAGGATACTTTTTCATATCCCATGCAGCTTCTATTTGGTCGCCTATATTGTATCGTGCAATAGCCGATTTAATATATACTTTGGTTTGAGAATTATAATAAAAAACCAATATGGTTCTTCTTCTTGCACTGATCCAAGTGGCGGGTAACATTGTTTTAATAATCGGGTCTTCGTTGTATTCTCTGGTAATCATTACCCACATATCAATGCCATTCTTTTCCATTAGTTGGGGTAATAAATTATTGAGCCGATCTGCCAAAATTTCGTCTATTACATTTGCTTGATTTCTTAATGATAGTACTTGCGCACTGCTTTGTAATGACGAAAGCAGTAAAATGAAATAGAAACATTTTTTCATATAATGATTTGATAAAAATTTATATAATTCTATGTTGTAAAAAAAATCGGATTATTTATTTAGTTAAGCGATAAATAAAAACCGTTGCTCTTTTCATTAAAATAGGAAACTCTTTTGTGTTGAGTGTTTCACCAGGTGCGTGAGCTCCTTTACCAGAAGCGCCCATACCATCTAAGCAATCTAAATATGCTGCAACATATGAAATATCACCTGCACCTCTACTGCCAGGATCGCCTGGAGTTACTTTGCCTATACCCATGTCTTCACTGGTTTTGCTCAATGACTCTGCTAATGCTTTGTTTCCTTTTGTTGGTGCCATTGATGGAATGCCATCGCTAAAACGAATACTTGCTTTTGTGCCCAATAAATTATTGGTAGCAGTAATTTCTCGCATTGTTTTACGCGCATTATTTTTTTGTTCTTCTGTTAAAAAACGTAGATCGCCAATTACTACTGTTTTAGGAGAGATGATATTGGTTTTACCAGAGATAGTTCCTTTTTGATTTTTAATATCTACATTCATTTCCGAGCCACCCATAAATACACCTGGGTTAAATGATAAATATTTTTCTTTACTCAGTGTTTCACGGAAAGTATTAAGGATACGAGCAGCTTCATAAATAGAACCATATCCAGCACCATTAAATACGCCTGCTGAATGTGCTTGTTTTCCTTCTACTTCAAGCGTCCATCCACTAGCACCTCTTCTACCAGTTGCAATACC
>JAYTXG010000357.1:0-2351 GCA_043743375.1 Sphingobacteriia bacterium | reverse complement strand
GATGATTACCTGAAAATAAGATCAAAGCGGCTGGCGCAGGCTAAAGGCGCTAATTATAAAAAAGGAGATAGCGATGGACTTGCGGGAAGGTTCAAAATTTTTGGGCAGGTAGTGTTGGGTATCATTGTGGGAACCACCTTATATTTTAATCAAAGTGTAGTAGTGCAAAGAGAAGTGTATAACCCGGATATAAAATTTGTAAAAGATTCATTGCTCACATCGGGCCAAAGATTAATGAGCGATTCTTTTAACATTGTAACAATTGATAATAAAGAACATCTTTTTGTAAAAGTAAAATCGCCCATTACAACTATTCCATTTGTAAAAACGCATGAGTTTAACTATGCAAAATTATTACCGGCAAGCTGGCAGTCTTATACCTACATACTGTACATCATTATAGTAATATTTATTGTAACAGCGGTTAGTAATGGTGCCAATATAACCGACGGGTTGGATGGATTGGCAACAGGTGTTAGTGCAGTGATTGGTATTTGCCTGGGCATATTTGCCTATGTAAGCGGCAATATAAAACTGGCGGAATACCTCAATATAATGTACATACCAAACCTGGGCGAATTATCCATTTTTATTGCTGCCTTTGTGGGGGCTTGTATTGGATTTTTATGGTACAACAGTTACCCGGCACAGGTTTTTATGGGCGATACAGGAAGCCTTGCATTAGGTGGAATTATCGCAGCGTTAGCAATTATTGTTCGTAAAGAATTATTGATACCCTTCTTTTGTTTTGTGTTTTTGGTAGAAAATTTAAGTGTGGTAATACAGGTGAGTTGGTTTAAATATACCAGGCGAAAATATGGTGAGGGCAGGCGGGTGTTTTTAATGAGTCCCTTGCACCATCATTATCAAAAGCTGGGCTATCATGAAAGCAAGATTGCTGTTCGGTTTTGGATCATAACAATATTAAGCGTAGTAGTGGCAATTGGAACATTAAAAATGCGGTAAAAATTGTAAAGAAATTTCAAACCCTGGTTGAAGTAAAAACTCAATCAATGGTTTTCGGTTGTATATATATCCTGAATTATGAAAATTAGTGAAACCATTGGCCCACTAAGTTCTATACTGTTGAAAAACCATTTTTAAAAATCGAACTGTTAGCTGAAATAGCAGAAGAATAGTCAATTTGATGCTGTTGAAGAACCAATCTTTATTGCTCGTGCTATAAAGTGAATTGAAAACGGACCCATTAGATTCTATACTGTTGAAAAGCCATTTTTAAATCTTGTAAAGCGATTGCCGGATTTAATGTTACTGATTAAGAATTATTTATAACAAGGGTAATTAAAAATTAATTGCCATGTTTAAATGGTGCTCAGTAAAAAATTATTTATTAAAAACCTATTAAGAAAATAGTGGGGTAGTTACGTGATTGTTAAATGAGTATAACTGAACACATAAACCCTTTAAATAATCCTGTTGTCACTACAAAGCCATCAAAACTGGTAATACTTGGTGCAGGCGAAAGTGGTATTGGGGCAGCGTTATTGGCAAAGCAGCAAGGATATGATGTATTTGTAAGTGATGGTGGACCCATTAAGGAAGTATATAAATCAGTATTGCAAATAAACAAAATTGATTTTGAAGAAGCACAGCATACAGAGAGCAAAATTTTGTCGGCAGATGAGGTTATTAAAAGCCCCGGCATCGGCGAAAAAAATGACCTCGTAAAAAAAATAAGGGCAAAGGGTATTTCGATTATTAGTGAGATAGAATTTGCGTACCGATATAAAGGCAACAGTAAAATAATTGCTGTCACAGGTAGTAATGGAAAAACTACTACCACTGCCTTAATCTATCACATGTGCAATTTAGGCGGGCTTGATTGTGCAATGGTGGGTAATATCGGTTACTCATTTGCAAGGCAGGTGGCAGAAGAACCAAAGCCTTTGTATATAGCAGAAATAAGTTCTTTTCAGTTAGATGATATTAAAACGTTCAGGCCGGATGTAGCAGTATTGACAAATATTACCGAAGATCATTTAGACAGGTACGATTATAAAGTGCAAAACTACATCAACAGCAAGTTTAGGATTATAGAAAATCAGCAGAAAGGCGATGTATTTATTTATTGCCTTGATGATGAAACAACAATGAAAAATATTAACAGGTACACCATTAAATCAACTTTATACCCCATCACCATGAGTAAAGAACTGCCGCAGGGAGCTTATATCGCTAATGCAAAAATGCACCTGAAATGGAAAAGTGAAGAGATGCAGATGAGTATCGACGACTTTAAGATAAAGGGTAAACACAATCAATATAACAGTATGGCTGCAAGTCTTGCCGCAACGGCAGTAGATATTAGAAAAGAAAAAATAAGGGAAGCG
>JAYTXG010000356.1:0-2917 GCA_043743375.1 Sphingobacteriia bacterium | reverse complement strand
AGGGTTAATAGCGATGGTAAAATAGGGCTACCCTGGATAGGTTTTGAAGAAATGGACAGTTTAGGATTAATAAAAATTGAAGACAGGAAATATTCTTTGTTGGAAGCTTTTCCGGCAGGTGTTGCTAAAACATGGGAAAAACTTGGAGGCTATATAGACCAGTTTAAAAAAATGACCAACCCTAAAACCGGTGCCTACAAAGGTGTTGGTGGATTTAAAACAATTGGCTCTGTATTTCCTACTCCATGGGATTGGGAAAGTTTTTGGAGCATAACAGCCTTTTTATCTATTATATTGGCCTTTATGAATTTGCTGCCAATACCCGCTCTCGATGGTGGCCATGTTTTATTTACACTGGTGAAATGATAACCGGCCGTTAGCCAAGCGAAAAGTTTTTAGAGTATGCACAAATAGTGGGCATGGTATTTTTGCTTGGCCTAATGCTTTTTGCAAATGGCAATGATTGGTTTGGATGGGGAAAAAGCAGGTAGTATTTAGGTATGAATTCTTTTGGTATTATTAGTTGTATAAAATAATTAAAAAGAGAAAGCTGTTATGGCTTTCTCTTTTCTTGTATATATCTTCTACCAAAAGGCCTGATTAAATTTCTTCATAATAATTAGTTGCTTGTTCAGCATCGCCAATAGCAACGATAGAAAAGATGAAAATAAAACTTTTCACTTAGCCAATTGTTTTATTTTTTTTGTAGCCTCGTTCCAGCTAATTCCTTTTGAAGGATTTTTTTGGAGGTCTCTCAATCGTTTATTGACTTCTTTTTTTGCCAATCTGGGATAGGTGCTTCCTCAAGAAGTTCTATTGCATCTAATTTTTGCAGGTCCATAATAACAGCCGATGCATAGTTTTTTTTAATCAGCACATACAAAGTATCTGGCATAAAATGTTTTTAAGATATTTATAAAAGCAACTTACTTTTACAAGGGGTATTGCTGCATCTCTGGGATATTTATTAAACATCCAGCCCTGAATTGCTGCCCAATATGCTAGTGGCTGCTCATCGGCTGGCAGTAGTCCAGAAGTGCTTCTGAAATTTTTTTTGATTTGTCCCCTAAGAACACTGCTTTTTGTAAGTCATTACAAATTTTTTCTTGTTCACTTGCAGGAATAGGCACTTTGTCTTTTGATGCTAAAACTGTGACATCACTATTTTTTGAAAGTGTCCTGCTATCTCCAAACTGATATTTTCTTATTCTGGCAAATGCCCTGTTTGTCAATGCAAATTCCATAAATGGCTCAAACTTTAAAGCTTTGTCAAAGTCCGCAATGGCTTCGTCAAATTGAAAATCATTTAGTTTAACTGTTCCTCTTGAAAAATATGCTTCGGCATAAGTACTATCAATCTCAATAGCTTTTGAATAATATTTACTTGCACTTTTATAATCTTCCTCTTTGCTGCTTTCATGTCCCTTTTTCATCACTTGATTTATTTTTTCAAGTTGCTTATCTGGAATTGTTTTACCATTTTTTGTTACTTCGACTGCAAGTACTTTGCCAGTCGAATAGTAAACAGTAGTTTGACCGTCCATTGACCCGTCTACAAAATTACTTCTCTGTTTAATTTGTCCATTTGGAAAATACCACTAGCATCCCATTGTAATCAAAAGAGATTCAGTTGATTAGGATTTAGTTCTTTGAAAGATTGTAGATAATTGTTGTCAAACAGTTGACTGACGGGGGTTTTATTGAGTAGCGTAATGCTCAATATCTGTAATATTTCGTAGTTGGAATGCTTAATTTTCATTTCCTGTTTCATAATTGCCACTGTAACGTATGTTATTATGGCAGTGTAAATTTGAATCTTTACTGCGTTTTCTGAGTAGCCCCAAAACGACTTTACTTTTAAATGTTGTTTTATCCACTTGAAGAATAATTCTATTTGCCAACGTTGTTTATAAAGCAGGGCTATTTGTAATGCAGGCAGGTCAAAATTATTGGTTACAAAATCAAATGTCATGTTGGTTTCACTATCATGATATTTTACCCGTCTTAATTTTTCCGGATATTTTTTGTGCGCATAATAATTATTGAGCCTGATTGTTTGGTCGCAAAGCAAGCCCGCGGTTTTGTCTGTTTTTCTGGAATAAAGCCTTCGGTAATTGATATTTGTTTTTAGCCTTGTTACAAAATAAGCTTTATGGTAATGAATATTATAAAGCCTTTCAAAATCAACATAACCCCTGTCTAAAATATAAATACTATTTGCTTCTACTTCCATCAGATCTAAATAATTCACATCATGTACACTGCCATCGGTTATGTGAATAAAGCTTGGAAGGTTGGTTTTTAAATCCAGTTGGTTATGCAATTTTATAGCGCCTTTGTGTTTTTTAAATTTTGCCCACCAAAACACTTCCAGGCACAAATCAATGGTGGAGGCATCTACAGCATACACATTGCCTTCTATATCCAGATTGAAGCCGGCATTATCAACACATATTTTACGGGCATGGGCAATTAAGATATAAGCATAGTCGGCAAAAATGCGCCAGTCCCTTTTTATATTGGCATTGGATAAATTGTTTTTAGATATACCAACGCCTAAGCCTAAATGATACCATTTATTTTTTTGTGTATCAAGGCAAGTGATTAAATCACTAAGGCTTTCTCTATTACAAAGTTGCCCAAACATTAAACACATCAATTGATGCCAGCAGGTAAAATGTTGTACCCGATGGTTGCCGTTATATTTTTTTACACATTTAATAAAATCATTGGCATCTATAAATGAGGCCACCTGGGCAAAAACATATTTTCCTGAATTCATCTAACAAGCTATGACAGCCTGGCATTTTCAGGAAAACCATTTTTTGCTCAAATCGTTTGAACACTAAATATCAATGAAACCCTTATCTGACAATACTTTCAAAGAACTATGTTTTGCATCGTTGGGATGCTAGTG